>JAQGMX010000543.1 GCA_028292145.1 Variovorax sp. | reverse complement strand
GGCATCAAGCTGCTGGTCGCGAAGCTCGACGGCGGCGACGCCAAGACGTTGCGCGACACGATGGACAAACTGAAGGACAAGCTGAAATCGGCGGTCGTCGTGCTTGCCATCGCCGACGGTGGCAAGGTCCAGATCGCCGCTGGCGTGACGAACGACATGACTGCCAAGGTCAAGGCGGGCGAACTGGTGAACTTCGTCGCGCAGCAGGTCGGCGGCAAGGGCGGCGGCAAGCCGGACATGGCGATGGCCGGCGGTACGGATGCGAGCGCGCTGCCTGCGGCGCTGGCTTCCGTGCACGCCTGGGTGAGCGAACGCGCCTGACAAGACATGGAAAAAAACCGCATCGGCTCGAAAGTCGATGCGGTTTTTTTGTGCAGAGTTATCTGATGCTTACGCGGTCACAGCCTCCAAAGCCGCATTGAACGTCGCGCTGGGCCGCATCACTGCATCCGTCTTCTTCGCGTCCGGCAGGTAGTAGCCGCCGATGTCTGCCGGCTTGCCCTGCACGTCGGCCAGTTCGCCGACGATCTTCTGCTCGTTGTCGGTCAGGGTCTTGGCAAGGGTGGCGAACTTGGCTGCCAGCGCCGCGTCCTCGGTCTGGGCGGCCAGTTCCCGGGCCCAGTACATCGCGAGATAGAACTGGCTGCCGCGGTTGTCCAGCTGGCCGGTCTTGGGGGACGGGTTCTTGTTCTGGTCCAGCAGCTTGCCGGTGGCGGTGTCGAGCGTCTTCGACAACAGCGTGGCTTGCGCATTGCCGGTCTTCAGGCCCAGGTCTTCCAAGCTCACGGCCAACGCCAGGAATTCGCCCAGCGAATCCCAGCGCAGGTGGTTTTCCTCGACCAGTTGCTGCACGTGCTTCGGAGCCGAACCGCCAGCACCCGTTTCATACAGACCGCCGCCGGCCATCAACGGCACGACCGACAGCATCTTGGCACTGGTGCCGAGTTCCATGATCGGGAACAGGTCGGTCAGGTAGTCGCGCAGGATGTTGCCAGTGACGCTGATCGTGTCGAGGCCGCGAATCACGCGCTCCAGCGTGTAGCGCATGGCACGCACCTGGCTCATGATCTGGATGTCGAGGCCGGAGGTGTCGTGGTCCTTTAGATAGGTCTTGACCTTCTTGATGACCTCGTTTTCGTGCGGACGGTACGGGTCCAGCCAGAACACCGCCGGCGTGCCGGAGTTGCGCGCGCGCGTGACGGCCAGCTTGACCCAGTCGCGGATCGGAGCGTCCTTGACCTGGCACATGCGCCAGATGTCGCCCTGCTCGACCTGCTGGCTCAGCAGCACTTCACCGGTGGCAATGTCGACGATGTTGGCCACGCCGTCTTCCGGAATCTCGAAGGTCTTGTCGTGCGAGCCGTACTCTTCGGCCTGCTGGGCCATCAGGCCGACGTTGGGCACCGTGCCCATCGTCTTCGGGTCGAACGCGCCGTGCCATTTGCAGAAGTTGATGATCTCCTGATAGATGCGGGCAAAGGTGCTCTCCGGGATCACCGCCTTGGTGTCCTTCAGGCGGCCATCGGCGCCCCACATCTTGCCGCCGTTGCGGATCATGGCGGGCATCGACGCGTCGACGATCACGTCGTTGGGCGAATGGAAGTTGGTGATGCCCTTGGCCGAATCGACCATCGCCAGCTCGGGACGGTTCTCGTGGCAGGCGTGCAGGTCGCGCTTGATCTCGTCCTGCTTGCTTTGCGGCAGCGCGGCGATCTTGTTGTAGAGATCGACCATGCCGTTGTTGACGTTGACGCCCAGTTCGTCGAACAGTTCGGCGTGCTTCGCGAACGCATCCTTGTAGAAGATGCGCACGCAGTGGCCGAACACGATTGGGTGCGAGACCTTCATCATGGTCGCCTTCACGTGCAGCGAGAACATCACGCCGGTCTTGTACGCGTCCTCGATCTCGCGCTCGTAGAAATCCAGCAGAACTTTCCTGCTCATGAACATGCTGTCGATGATTTCGCCATCTTTCAGGGCGACCTTGGCCTTGAGCACGACCGTGTTGCCGCTCTTGCCGACCAGTTCCATCTTCACGTCGCGCGCCTTGTCGAGCGTCAGCGATTTTTCGCCGTGATAGAAGTCGCCGCTGTGCATGTGCGATACGTGCGAGCGCGATGCCTGGCTCCATTCGGCCATGCTGTGCGGGTGCTTGCGAGCGTATTCCTTGACGGCCTTGGGCGCACGGCGGTCGGAGTTGCCTTCGCGCAGGACCGGGTTGACCGCGCTGCCGATGCACTTGTTGTAGCGGGCGCGGATGTCCTTTTCTTCTTCGGTCGTCGGGTTCTCTGGATAGTCGGGGATCGCATAGCCCTTGCCCTGCAGTTCCTTGATGGCTGCGCCAAGCTGCGACACCGATGCGCTGACGTTGGGCAGCTTGATGATGTTGGCGTCGGGAGAGAGCGTGAGCCTGCCGAGTTCGGCGAGGTTGTCCGGCACGCGCTGGGCTTCGGTCAGACGTTCGGGGAACTGGCCCAGGATGCGGGCTGCCACGGAAATGTCGCTGGTCTCGACGTTGATGCCTGCCGGGCCGGCGAAAGTCCGCACGATGGGAAGAAAGGCGGCCGTCGCCAGTGCGGGGGCTTCGTCGGTCAGCGTGTAAATGATGGTAGGTACTGTCGTGCTCATGTGCTTGGTTCCTAGGAAGGGAGAGGTTGAATCGACGCGTGATCTTCGTGCTTTTTTGGGTACCGGTCCTTTGCGGGATGTCCGACGGCGACTTAGTCGCGACGGTCGATGCGTTCGAATACCAGATCCCAGACGCCGTGGCCCAGCTTGAGCCCGCGGTTCTCGAACTTGGTCAGCGGCCGGTAGGCCGGCTTCTCCGCGTAGGCCTCTGCCGTGTTGCGCAGCATCGGCTCGGCGGAGAGCACTTCGAGCATCTGTTCGGCATAGGGTTGCCAGTCGGTCGCGCAGTGCAGGTAACCGCCCGGTGCGAGGCGTTCGGCCAGCTTGCGGACCAGCGGGGCCTGGATCAGCCGGCGCTTGTTGTGACGCAGCTTGTGCCACGGATCGGGAAAGAAGATGTGCACGCCGGCCAGCACGCCGTGCGGCAGCATGTGGTCGATGACGTCGACCGCGTCGTGCGCGCAGATGCGGATGTTGGTCAGTTCCTGCTCGCCGATGCGTTTCAGCAGCGCGCCGACGCCGGGTTCATGCACCTCGCAGCACAGGAAGTTGTCGTCCGGACGCACGGCGGCGATGTGCGCTGTCGCTTCGCCCATGCCGAAGCCGATTTCGAGCACGGTCGGTGCGTCGCGGCCGAAAACGGCGGCGAAATCGACCGGCGCTTCGGTGTACGGCAGCAGGAAGCGCGGTCCGAATTCCTCGTACGCGCGCGCCTGGCCATCGGTCGTGCGGCCGGCGCGGCGCACGAAGCTCTTGAGGCGGCGGTGCAGCGGATGCGGGTTCTCGGGGTCGTAGGGACCAGGAATTTCCGGCGGGACGGGAGGGGAGTTGGGAAGGTCGTTCACGGGCGTATTCATCAAGGCCGCGAATTGTAGAGATCGCGCCAGGCGGGTATCCATGCGGCCAGCGCCTCGGCGGCGGTCGATGCCTGCGTCGGCGGCAGGCCGAGCATCTGCGCTGCGGCGACGAGCGCTGCCAGCGCCGCACCTGGCGTCGACGTGTCGATCGGCTGCGCGCCGTTCTGCTTTGACAGTTTCTGGCCGTCCGCAGCGAGAACCAGCGGCGTGTGAAGGTACGTGGGCGTCGGCATGCCGAGCGCCCGTTGCAGCGCGATCTGGCGCGCCGTGTTGTCCGTCAGGTCTTCGCCGCGCACGATGTCGCCGATCTGCTGGTCCGCATCGTCGACGACAACGGCCAGTTGATATGCCCAGACGCCGTCCGCACGTCGAAGCACGAAGTCGCCGACTTCGGCCTCAACGTCCTGTTGCTGTGGGCCGAGGCGGCGATCGGTCCAGTCGATGACGGGCGCCTGTTTGGTCCCGTCGAGTGGCACGACTGCGAAGCGCCAGGCCCGCGCCGGCCGGCCATGCAGTCCGCCGCGGCAGGTTCCGGGATAGACGCGCTCGCCATGCCGGTCATGGATCACGCCGCGGCGGGCGAGTTCGGCGTCGATGTCCTTGCGCGAACAGGCGCAGGGGTACGCGCGTCCGGCTGCGATGAGCCGGTCAAGCGCCTGCTGATAGAGCGCCGTGCGCTGCGTCTGCCAGACCGGCGGCAGATCGGGATGCATTCCGCAGGCGGCCAACTGACCCTGGTTGTGTTTGTCCATCCCCGGCAGGCAGCGCCCGGTGTCGGCATCCTCGATCCGCACCAGCCACTGCGCCGACGGGCCGCGCGCGCGCACGTCGAGCCAGCTG
>JAQGMX010000532.1 GCA_028292145.1 Variovorax sp. | reverse complement strand
TCACCGCGTCGAATTGCGGTCAGTAATCATTCTTGGCGTAATGAACACCAGCATTTCCGTCTTGTTCAAGGTCCGCGTCCGCGTCCTGAACAACGTACCCAGATAAGGCAATTCGCCCAGCACCGGAATACGGGATTCGTTCGTCGTGTCTTCGAGTTCGAAAATGCCGCCGATCACCACGGTGCCGCCGTTCTCGACCAAGACTTCGGTCTGCACATGCTTCGTATTGATTGCAAAACCAGCCGTCGTCTGCTGACCGACGGTGTCCTTGTTGACGTCGAGCGTCAGGATGATGTTGCCTTCGGGCGTGATCTGCGGCGTCACTTCAAGCTTCAGATTGGCCTTGCGGAACGCGATCGAGGTTGCGCCGCTGGAAGTGGCCACCTGATACGGCAATTCGGTGCCCTGCTCGATCAAAGCCTTCGTCTGATCGGCCGTCACGACACGCGGGCTTGAAACGACCTTGCCCTTGCCGTCGGCCTCGAGCGCCGAGATCTCGAGATTCAGCAAACGCGAGAAGCTCGAATTGAAGAGCGACACCGCAAAGGTGCCGGCAGCGGTCCCGGAAACCCCTTGCGAAGGCAGATTCACGAAATTGGCGTTCGTGAACGTTGTCGTCGCACTCGGCGAATTGGCGAACGCACCGTTGGCGACAGGGTTTGCCGTGACGACCGGCATCGCGCCGATGGTGCTGCGCGTATTGATCACGCCGCCGCCGAGCCGCACGCCGAGCGACTTGCCGAAGGTGTCGGTCGCCTCGACAATGCGCGCTTCGATCATGACCTGGCGCACCGGAATATCGAGCTTCTGGATGAGTTCCGCGACCCGGCTCAGGCGCGACGGGATGTCGGAAACGAAGAGCTGGTTGGTGCGCGCTTCGGCGATGACGCTGCCGCGCGGGCTCAGGATGCGCGAGGTCGTTCCGCCGCCGCCGCCACCGCCCGCCGAGGCGCCGGTGCCGCTCAGCCCTTCGGCGATCGTGAGCGCCTTGGTGTAGTTGAGCTGGAACGACTGGGTGCGCAGCGGCTCCAGGTTCTGGATCGCGGCTTGCGCCTCGAATTCGAGCTTTTCCTTGGCGTTGATTTCGTCCTTGGGCGCAATCCACAGCACGCTGCCGTTCTTGCGCATGCCGAGGTTCTTCGCCTGCATGATGATGTCGAGCGCCTGGTCCCACGGCACGTCCTTCAGACGCAGCGTGAGCGCGCCGGTGACCGAATCCGAGGTCACGATGTTGAAGTTGGTGAAATCGGCGATGACCTGCAGCAGCGAGCGGATCTCGATGTTCTGGAAATTCAGCGACAGCTTCTCGCCGTTGTAGCCGGCGCCCTGCGTCAGCTTGGTCGGATCGACCTTGCGCGCGCGGACTTCGACCACGAACTGGTTTTCGGTCTGGTAGGCGCTGTGTTCCCAGTCGCCCTTGGGCTCGATCGTCATGCGAACGCGGTCGCCGACCTGCTGTGTGGTGATGAGTTGCACCGGCGTGCCGAAGTCGGCGACATCGAGGCGACGGCGCAGGCCTTCGGGCAAGGTCGACTTGGTGAACTCGACCACCAGGTTCTTCCCCTGCGGACGAATGTCGACGCCGACCTGGTTGTTCGCAAGATCGACGATGACCCGGCCGGTGCTGTCGGAACCGAGCCGGAAATCGACATCGCGCAGCGGCAGCGTGTCGCGGTTGCGGTTTTCTGCGAAGGTGCCGGCTGCAGAAGCGACCAGCGCGGCGCCAGCCACCGGTTCGAGCACGACCAGCAGCGACTTGCCCTGGATCTCGGTCTTGTACGCGGTGGCCTGCTTCAGGTTCAAGACCAGACGGGTGCGCTCGCCGGCCTGGACGACGTTGATGGAACGCAGATTGCCCTGGTTGACGTCGACGGCCGAGCGCCCGATCGCATTGGTCACGCCCTGGAAATCGAGCGCGATGCGCGCGGGCGTCTGAATCGCGAAACCGGTGGGTGGCGCGGCGAGCGGTTGGGTGAGATCGATCCGCACCACCTCCGAGCCGGACTGCATCGAACTCGTGACCGATTCGATCGCGTTCTGCGCGTGCACCAGCGCTGCGGCGCCCAGCGCCACGAGCGCGAAGCCGGTGGCACGGAGCCACCTGGTGAAGTTTGGTTTTTGTGAGCTCATTTCGCTTTCTCTTGCAACTCAAGCGTTGCCGCTCGTTCGATCCACTCGCCCGCGGCGTCCTGCACGATTTCCCGCACGGCGACTTCGGTTTCGCCGATGCGGGTGATACGCCCGTAATTCAGACCCAGGTAGTTGCCCGCACGCACCTGGTAGAGCAATTTGTCGACGCGCACGAGAGCGACCATCTGACCGTTCTTGTTCATGCTTCCAACCATGGCCATCGCGTCCAGCGGAAAGGACTCCAGCGCTTCCTTGCGGCGCGCCAGTTCGGGTGCGATCAGCCCGGACGTGCTGGGCTGGCTCGAATCCCGGCGCAGCGCCTGAGTGAGTTTCGAGCTGTCGAAAGGCTCGACGAGCGCGGCCTGGGTGTAGGCCTGCGGCGTGAATTTCTTGGGTTCGGTGATGGGCGGCACCGTTGGCTTGACGGCGGCGCGCTGCTCCGCCATCCATTGCTGCAGATCGTCCTGGTCGGTACCGCCGCAACCGCCGAGGGCCGCGAGCGCAGCTGCCGCAACGCAGAGCCATGCGAATTTGAGCGCTCTCATTGCTTCTTGGCTCCTGATGCCGCAGCGCGCTTCTGGGTGGCCTGCTCCGCTTCGTCGAGATAGCGGTAGGTCCGCGCCGTGGCATCCATCGTCAGTCCGCCGTCTTTCTGCGGTGCGATAGACACGTTGTTCAGCGTCACGATGCGCGAAAGGTTCGCGACGTCGGCCACGAACGCGCCCATGTCGTGGTAACGCCCGGTGACCCGCAGCGCGATCGGGAGTTCGGCGTAGTAATCCTTGACGTCGATCTGGCCCGGACGGAACAGCTCGAACTGAAGGCTGCGACCCAGACCCGCCTGGTTGATGTCCGACAGCAGGGCGTCCATCTCGGCCTTGCTCGGCAACTGCTTCTCCAGCAGCGTCACGTACTGCTGGACCTGTTCGCGCTGCTTCTTCAGCAGATCGAGGTTGGCCGCCTTGGCGACCTTGGTCTGGTAGTCGGTTCGCAGCGCGACTTCTTTCGCGCGCTCCGCTTCGAGTTCGTCATTGGAATTCGTCAGCCAGAGGAACCACAGCGCGCCCACGACCAGCAGCGTCACCGCGACGCACAGGGCGTAACGCGGCACCGCAGGCCAGACAGAAGGATCGTTCGGATTCAGGCCGCGAAACTGGTCGCCGAAACGACGGACTGCCGCAGCGACGTCGACATTGATCTTGGGAGAGGAGCGTTTGGTTGCCATGGTGCCTTGACCCGCCTTAACGCTTGATGGCGCCAGCCGCCAGCGCATCGGCCGGCTTCTGGTCGTCGGTGGGGCGCTTCAGGCCGATGCGCATGGTGAAGTTGGCAACGCGCCGTTGATCGCGCGGGCTCAGCGCCACGGTTCCGGCGGTGATTTCGACGAGTTCCGGCTTGACCAGCCAGGGGCTGTTGGTGCCGAGGTTTCGCAACAGTTCGGATACGCGCTCGTTCGACTGCGCCATGCCCTGCAGCGTGACGGTGCGGTCTTCCTGCTTCATGCTGGCAAGATAGACGCCGTCGGGAAGTTGCCGGACCAGTTCGTTCAGCAGATGCACCGGCAGGTTGCGGTCGCCCTGCAGGTCTTCGACGGCCTGCTGGCGGGCCTTGAGTGCCGTGATTTCGGACTGGAGCGTCGAGATTTCCTTGATCTCGGCTTCCAGCTTGGTGATTTCGGTCTGAAGGAACGCGTTCTTGGATTGCTGGCCGGAAATCTGGGACTGGTACCAGACATATGCCGCGCCGGCGATCAGGCCGCCCAGCAGCGCGGCAGCGCCGAGCGTGGCGTAGAAGGTTTCGCGGCGTCGCTTGCGCGCTGCTTCTCGGTGCGGAAGAAGATTGATCAGGATCACTGGACAAACCTCCGCATTGCCAACCCGCAGGAGGTCAGGTAGGAAGGCGCTTCGCGACGCACCTTCTTTTCGCGGATGCCGGAGCCGATTTCCATGCCGTCGAACGGATTGACGATCGAGCAGGCGAACGACGTCTGTCGGGTGACGGCGGTCGTCAGGCCCGGCAATGCGGCCGAACCGCCTGCCAGCAGGACGTAATCGACTCGGTTGTGGGGCGTGCTGGTGAAGAAAAACTGCAGCGCGCGCGCGATTTCCTGCGCGATGCTGGCCACGAAAGGCTTCAGGACGCCGGCGCCGTAATCGTCGGGCAGGTCGCCGCTGCGTTTCTTGTTTTCGGCTTCTTCATTGGAAAAGCCGTACTGGCGCACGATGAGTTGGGTGAGTTGCGCGCCGCCGAAGGCCTGGTCGCGGTCGTAGAGCACTTCCTGGTTGCGCAGAACCTGCATGCTGGTCGTGTAGGCGCCGACTTCGAACAGCGCGACCACCGCATCGCGCCCCTGCTCCGGCAACTGCTCGATGACCCGCGAAGTGGCCAGTCGCGACGCATAGGACTCGATGTCGAGAATCACCGCCTTCAGGCCGGCGGCTTCGGCCAGACCCTGCCGGTCCTGCACTTTTTCCTTGCGGGAGGCGGCAATCAGCACCTCGACATCGCCCAGGGAACTTGCGCTCTGGCCGACGACACAAAAGTCAAGACTCACTTCTTCGAGCGAGAAAGGAATGTACTGGTTGGCTTCGGATTCGACCTGAAGCTCGAGTTCCTGCTCGCTCATTCCGCCGGGAAGGACGATTTTCTTGGTGATGACGGCGGAAGGCGGCAACGCCAGCGCGACATTCTTGGTGCGCGTGCCGCTCTTGCGCACCACGCGGCGCACTGCTTCGGCCACTTCGTCGAACTTTTCGACGTTGCCGTCGGTGATCCAGCCACGCTCGAGCGGTTCGATCGCGCAGCGTTCGAGGACCAGCTTGCCGCCGGAGTCCCGGCCAAGCTCAACCAGCTTGACGCTGGACGAACTAACATCCAGCCCCACCAACGGTGACGGCTGACGGCGAAAGAGTGAGCCCAAGGCGGTCAAATTAAAAACCCGATTGGTTTGTAACCATTGGAAAGAAATGCGAGTGGTTGCATGCTAGCAGCAAGCTATTCGGACGACAAAGTAATGCGACCTTTGCCGATAGACGAGCGTCGCAAAAAAGAAACGCAGACGTACATGTCTGCAACTTTGGTGACGTGCACCAATCTATTAATGATTTGGTATTACATGCGTGATGCATTGAGTCTCAATTTTTTTATAATGCGCAGTTACCCGCAGTTCCTCTAATGCCTGATTCCTCCAATTCCAGAAAAGCCCCGAAGACGAAAAATGCTCCGAGTGCGCACTGGTCGAAATGGCCGTTGCGTATCGTGCTGTGGGGCATGGGCATCGTGGCGGCAGGTATTGTGTCCGCGTTGTGCGTGCTGGCCGTCGCGCTGGCGGTCGCCTACCCCAATCTCCCCGATATCTCCGATCTGGCCGACTACCGGCCCAAGCTGCCGCTCCGCGTCTTTTCCGCAGAAGGCACGCTGATCGGTGAATTCGGCGAAGAGCGCCGCAATCTCACCCCGATCGCCACGATTCCGAAGGTCATGAAGGACGCGGTCCTCGCGGCCGAGGACGCGCGTTTCTACGACCACGGCGGCGTCGACTACAAGGGCATGGTGCGGGCCGGCCTGGCCAACATGAACCGCGCCAGGAGCCAGGGCGCGTCAACGATCACGATGCAGGTGGCACGCAATGTGTATCTGAGCTCCGAGAAAACGCTGACCCGCAAGATCTACGAGGTCTTGCTGACCTTCAAGCTCGAGCATCTGCTGAGCAAGGACCAGATCTTCGAGATCTATCTCAACCAGATCTATCTGGGCAATCGCGCCTATGGATTTGCCGCTGCCTCGGAAGCGTATTTCGGCAAACCCCTGCAGGACATCACCATCGCCCAGGCTGCCATGCTGGCCGGCCTGCCGAAAGCGCCGGGTGCGAACAACCCGGTCAACAACCCGACGCGGGCACGCGGGCGTCAGCTCTATGTGATCGATCGCATGCGTGACGCCGGCTTCATCACCGCCGAGCAGGCCGCCGAAGCCAAGAAGGAAGAGCTTCACCTGCGCGACGCTGCCGACCCGAATCGCCTGCATGCCGAATACGTGGCAGAAACCGTGCGCCAGCTGATGTATGCGCAGTACGGCGACAGCATCTACACGCGGGGCCTCAAGGTCTACACCTCGCTCGTCGCGGCCGACCAGGCCGCTGCGTACAAGGCGCTGCGAAAGGGCATCATGGATTACGAGCGCCGTCAGATCTACCGCGGCCCCGAGAAGTTCGTCGAACTGCCCGACGATGCCAAGGAACTGGACGAAGCCGTCGACGACGCGCTCTCGGACCATCCCGACAACGGCGACGTGATGGCTGCGGTCGTCCTGAAGGCCAGCGCCAGGGAAATCACGGCGGTTCGCGCCAACGGAGAAATCCTGCAGATCAACGGCGAAGGATTGAAGCCGGCGCAATCCGGCCTTGCCGACAAGGCGCCACCGAACATCCGCGTGCGGCGCGGCGCGGTGATCCGAGTCGTCAAGACGCCGAAGAACACGTTCGAGATCACGCAACTGCCCGAAGTCGAGGGCGCGTTCGTTGCCATCGATCCGCGCGACGGCGCGATCAAGGCGATGGTCGGCGGCTTCGATTTCGGCAAGAACAAGTTCAACCACGTGACGCAGGCCTGGCGCCAGCCGGGTTCGAGTTTCAAGCCGTTCATCTATTCGGCGTCGCTCGAAAAAGGCTTTTCGCCGGCCACCGTCATCAACGACGGCCCGCTGTTCTTCGATGCCGGCACGACCGGCGGACAGCCGTGGGAACCGAAGAACTACGACGGCGGCTTCGAAGGCCCGATGTCGATGCGCCGCGCGCTGATGAAGTCGAAGAACATGGTCTCGATCCGCATCCTGCAGTCGATCGGCACGCGCTACGCCCAGGACTGGATCACCAATTTCGGTTTCGAGCGCGAAAAGCATCCGGCCTATCTGCCGATGGCGCTCGGCGCAGGATCGGTCACGCCGATGCAGATGGCGACCGCGTATTCGGTGTTCGCCAACGGCGGCTATCGCGTCAATCCATCGCTCGTGACACGCGTCACCGACCACAAGGACCGCGTGCTGGTCGAAACACAGCCGCCGCTCCTGAACGAGACGATGCGCGCCATTCCGCCGCGCAACGCCTTCATCATGGACAGTCTGCTGCAGTCGGTCGCGAGCGGCGGCACCGCAGCCAAGGCGCAGGCGATGCTCAAGCGCCCCGACATCTACGGCAAGACCGGCACCACCAACGATTCGCTCGACGCCTGGTTCGCCGGCTTCCAGCCCACGCGCACGGCGATCGCCTGGATCGGCTACGACACCCCGCGCAAGCTTGGCGACCGGGAAACCGGCGGCGGACTGAGCCTGCCGATCTGGATCAGCTACATGGAAACCGCGCTCAAGGGCGTACCGGTGACCGAACTCACGACGCCGCCGGCGGGCGTGGTGAACGTCGGCGGCGAGTGGTATTACGACGACTTCGGGCCGGGTCGCGGCGTTTCCAGCCTCGGCGTCGACGTGACACCGGCAATGCCGGCCGAGAACGGCGGCTTTGGCACCTCGCCGAGCAACACCCCGCCGCCTGAAGAACGCAACCGCATCCTGGAGATGTTCAGGAACTGAAGTTCAGAATTTCAGCGCCTGGCCGGATTGCAGCGACGCTTCACGCGAGAGGTTGGCAAAGAATTCCTCGCCGGTCTTCGTGTCCACCCACGAAGTGCCGTCGTGGCGGTAGTGGTAGCCGCCCGACTTCGCCGCCAGCCAGATTTCCTGGAGCGGTTTCTGCAGATTGACGATCAACTGGCTGCCGTTCGGGAACACGATGGTGATCATGCCGCCGACGCGCTGGTTGTCGATATCGGCCTCGGTCGCGTCGTTGATGCGATCGCAGGCTTTCTCGATGGCTTCCAATGCGGCCTCGGCGCGATCCATGTACTCGGTGTCGGTCATTACAATTTCACTATGTTGAAAGTCCGTCAAATTCTAGTGAGCGCCGTTGGCCTCTTCGTCTTAGGGGTCGGTCTGGCCGGTTGCGGCCAGAAAGGCGAGCTCTATCTGCCGACCGATCCGGCGGCTGCCAACCGGGCCACATTGCCGAGCCTGCTGCGACCGTCGTTCGGCGATTCGCGCACGGGAGGCACCGGTAGCAACAGCAGCAATAACAGCAGCGGCACTCCAGCAACGCCCGAGCCGCCGGCGCAATTGCCTTCTGCCTCGCCCCTGACAACGCCCCTCCTCGACGACAGCGGAACCCTCAAGTGACTTCAATCTCCCCGATGCCGGGCCACCCGCACATTGCGCGCGATGCCTCGGAAACGCTGCTTGTCGAAGGCGTTTCTCTCGCGACGCTGGCGAAAGAACACGGTACGCCTCTTTTCGTCTATTCGAAGCAGTGGATGCTGGACGCCCTTTCCGCCTACCAGCGCGGTTTCGAAGGCCGCGATGCGCTGGTCTGCTACGCGATGAAGGCGAATTCGTCGCTCGGCGTGCTGCGCGTGTTCGCGGAAGCGGGCTGCGGACTCGACATCGTCTCGGGCGGCGAACTGAAGCGGGCCCTGGCTGTCGGCGCCGATCCGTCGAAGATCATCTTCTCGGGCGTCGGCAAGACGCGCGCCGAGATGCGCCAGGCGCTTGACGCCGGCATCGCCTGTTTCAACGTCGAAAGCGAAGCCGAACTCGACGTCCTGAGCGCAGTCGCACTGGAGAAGAATCAGCGCGCGCGCATCAGCATCCGCATCAATCCGAACGTCGATCCCAAGACGCACCCCTACATCTCGACCGGCCTCAAGGGCAACAAGTTCGGCGTCGCCCACGACCGCGCGGTCGAGGTTTACCGCCACGCCGCGTCGCTGCCGGGGATCGAAGTCGTGGGCATCGACTGCCACATCGGCTCGCAGATCACCGAAGCTTCGCCCTACATGGACGCGCTCGAACGCGTGCTCGACCTGGTCGAGGCGATCGAAGCGGCAGGCATTCCGCTGCACCACCTCGACTTCGGCGGCGGACTGGGCATCGATTACAACGGCGACACGCCGCCTGCAGCCGATGTGCTGTGGACGCAGTTGCTGGCGCGCATCGACGCACGAGGTTTCGGCAATCGCCGGCTGGTCGTCGAGCCGGGTCGCTCGCTGGTCGGCAATGCAGGCGTTTGCGTGACCGAAGTGCTTTACACGAAGCCGGGCGAGGACAAGAACTTCTGCATCGTCGATGCGGCGATGAACGACCTGCCCCGGCCTGCGATGTACCAAGCCTTTCATCGGATCGAAGCCGTGACGCCACGCGCCGGAGCGCAAACGACCTATGACGTGGTCGGCCCGGTCTGCGAGAGCGGCGACTGGATCGGGCACGACCGCGTGCTCGGCGTGCAGGCCGGCGATCTGCTGGCGGTGCTGTCGGCCGGGGCGTATTGCATGTCGATGGCCAGCAACTACAACTCGCGCGGGCGCGCAGCGGAAGTATTGGTCAGCGGCAGGACGGCGATGGTGATTCGCCGCCGCGAGACCGACAACGACCAGTTGCGCACCGAGCTGCCGCTCAGCGACTGACGGGGCGCACGGGCTGCGTGCCTTGCGCCGGATTTTTCAGGGCAGCTCCGGCTGCCTTTTGTTTTTGCAGCCGGGACTTGCGCATGGCGTCCCAAACCCGCCACAGCATCAATACTGCGACGATGCCGGCGTAAATGAACACTTCAGAAAAGTTGTTCTTGCCGGCGCGCATCCAGAAGAAGTGCAGCAGGCCCAGTCCGGAGATCACATAAATCAGCTTGTGCAGCCGCTGCCAGCGCTTGGCGCCCAGCGCCTTGATCGCACGGTTGAACGACGTCGCCGCCAGCGGCGTCAGCAGCACGAAGGCCGCGAAGCCCACCAGGATGAAGTTCCGCTTGGCAATGTCCTTGGCGATCTCGCCGATGTCGAAACCCATGTCGAACCAGCTGTAGCTCAGCAGGTGCACCACGACGTAGAAATAGACGAACAATCCCAGCATCCGCCGGTAGCGCGCCAGCCCGGTGAGCTTGAAGGTGACGCGGAACGGCGTCACGGCCAGCACGATGCAGATGAAGCGCAGCGTCCAGTCGCCGGTCGAGCGGATCAGGTACTCGGCGGGATTCGCTCCCAGCCCGTCGGTGAATGCGCCGTAGACGAGCCAAAGAAACGGCAGCAGGCACAGCAGAAATATTGCCGGCTTTCCCGCCTTGCTCATCAACAGCTTGTTCACGCGGCCGCCCTGCTCAGAAGTTCTTCTTCAGGTCCATGCCCGCATACAGCTGACCGACCTGCGCTTCATAGCCGTTGAACATTTCGGTCTTGCGGCGCTTGGCGAAAAGCCCGCCGCCGTCGCCGATGCGGCGCTCTGTCGCCTGGCTCCAGCGCGGATGGTCGACGTTCGGATTCACGTTCGAATAGAAGCCGTATTCGTTGGCCGCAGCCTTGTTCCAGGCGGTGCCGGGTTCTTTTTCGACGAAGCGGATCTTGACGATCGACTTGGCCGACTTGAAACCGTATTTCCACGGCACCACCAGCCGCACCGGCGCGCCGTTCTGGTTCGGCAGCACTTCGCCGTACATGCCGAAGCTCAGCAGCGTCAGCGGATGCATCGCCTCGTCCATGCGCAGGCCTTCGGCATACGGCCAGTCCAGCACGCGGGAACCGACGAACGGCATCGTCTTCGGATCGGCCAGCGTAACGAATTCGACGTATTTGGCATTGCCCTGCGGCTCGACCTTCTTGATGAGTTCAGCCAGCGAATAGCCGACCCACGGAATCACCATCGACCAGCCTTCGACGCAACGCAGCTTGTAGATGCGCTCTTCCTGCGCACTCATCTTGATCAGGTCCTCGATGCCGTACTTGCCCGGTTTCTTGACCAGGCCTTCGACCTCCACCGTCCACGGACGCGTCTTCAGCGTGCCCGCGTTCTTGGCCGGATCGGACTTGTCGGTGCCGAACTCGTAGAAGTTGTTGTAGGTGGTCGCATCCTTGTAATCGGTGACCTTTTCCATCGATTGCGCACCCGGCACCGCCGATTTGGCGCCTTTGAGCGCCGCCAGCTTGCCTGGTGCTTCGGCCTGCGCCAACGCATCGCGCGCCGCCCAGGACGCCATCGCGACGCCGGCTGCGCCGGTCGCCATCAGCCTGAGCATGTCGCGCCGGCCTTCGTAAGCCTCGCGCGGCGTGATTTCGCTGGAGAGGGGGTGGGAAAAACCTGTGTCGCTCGATCGGATCAGCATGTCGCGCCTTTATTTGGCTGGTGAGTATCAGGATACGCAATGCAGACGCGAATGGATCCCTTCAAAGGGTGCCATAGCTGTGCAACCCGCTCAGGAACATGTTGACGCCGAGAAACGCAAATGTCGTAACCGCCAGCCCGATCAGAGCCCACCAGGCGGCAACGGTTCCCCGAAGGCCCTTGACGAGACGCATGTGCAGCCAGGCTGCGTAATTCAGCCAGACGATCAGCGCCCACGTCTCTTTCGGGTCCCAGCTCCAGTAACCGCCCCATGCATCGGCCGCCCACAGCGCGCCGAGCACGGTGGCGATGGTGAAGAACGCGAAGCCGACCGCGATCGACTTGTACATGACGTCGTCCAACACCTCGTTGCTCGGCAGCCGCGCGGCGATGCGTTTCCGGCCGAACAGGATGCCGCCCGCGATCAGCGTCGCAATCGCCGCATAACCGAGCCAGTAGCTGCCGCCCGCCTCCTGCACCCGCTGCCGAAAAGCGACCGGCACGAAGCACAGCGCCACGCCCAGAAGCCAGATCGGCGTCAGCTTGTACCAGCGGGTTTCGCTCGCCTGTTCCTTGATGAGATACGCAAAAGCCACCATCGCGGCCAGCGAGAAAGTGCCGTAACCGATGAAATTGGCCGGCACGTGCAGCTTCATCCACCAGCTTTGCAGCGCGGGAACCAGCGGCTGGATCTCCTGCGCATCGCGCACCAGCGTGTACCAGAGCAGGAAACCGATCGCCGCGCTGACGATCAGCATCACGAATGCGCCCATCGTGCGCGTGGCGTAGCGCTCCTCGAAATACAGATAGAACGCCGCCGTCAGCCAGCTGAAAAGCACGAAGACTTCATAAAGATTGCTGACCGGAATATGGCCGATGTCCGGGCCGAGCTGATGGCTCTCGTACCAGCGCACCATCGTGCCGATCAAAGCCATCGTGATCGCCGCCCAGGCGATGCGCGAGCCGATCAGCTCCATCGCGTCGCCCTGCTTGCCGCCGAAAAGTCCGAGCCAGTAGAAAGTCGTGCTCATGAAGAACAGCACGCTCATCCACAGGATGGCCGACTGGCTCGACAGGAAGTATTTGAGCCAGAACACGGTTTCCGCCCGTCCCAGATCGCCCTGGTACGAGCTGATCGCCAGCAGCGACGCCGCCGCGACGACGATCGCCAGCACCCGCAACGGGCGCCAGAACCAGCCGAGGCCGACCATCGCGGCCAGTGCGGCGACGAGGATCGGCTTCTCGTAATAGTCCATCGAAGCGCCGTGCCGCGCGAAGGCGAACAGCCCGCCGGCCACGACCAGCGCGGCGAACACCCAGTCGAAGGCGTCGCGGCGCGAGCGCCAGCTGTCGTGGAGCGTGAGGGTCGTGGTGTTCATGACGCAATGTCTTTCGAAACGACAGGCTCTTTTCCCGGGGCTTTCCCGAGGGCGAGCAGCTTGTCTTTGAGATTGTCGAATTCGCGGTCGCTGTCCATCGTCGGGCGATTGACCGAAAACGCCATCGTGGCCTCGGTTCCGCTGCCGTCGGCCTTCGGTGCGAGCCAGACCCACAGGCGCCGGTCGCGCACGTAGAGCATCGCGAAAATCCCGACGATCAGGAACAGGCAGCCCAGATAGACGATGTTCTTGCCCGGCGCGCGGGCGACCTGGAACACGCTGGCCTGCACCTGCGTGAAGTCGGTCATCATCATCGCGAGCGGCGCCGGGTAGAAATGCGCATCGCTGATCGCCAGCACCGCCTGCGTCAGGAACGCCTGCGATCTGTCGTCGCCCGGCAATGCCGCCTGGCCGGCCGACTCGCGGCTCAGGTTGAGCACTTCGAACAACACTTCGTTGAGGATGCGCACCAGCACCGTTCCCGCGCGTTCGCGCTCGGCCTGCGGCACGTTGGCTTCCATGAATTCGGCGATGGCCTGCCAGCCGCCCTGGCTGGTCGCATCGTCCTTTGCGCGCTCGGTGCCAGCGAACAGCGCCAGCGCGCGGGTCGCCGACGCGCGCAGCTGGCCGGCAAGCTCGGTGCGCGTCGGATCGGCGGCGCGGGCGATGTAGCGCTCGACGGCGCGGGCGCGCACCGCCGGATCGGCCAGCGCGGTGCGCATGCGCACGAAACCGTCCATGGAACCTTCCTCGTCGGCCGGCACGCGCAGGTAGCGGAACGCGTCCTCCGGCCGTTCGCGCATGCCGAGCAGGAACACCGGCTGGCCGTCGCCGGTATCGACCGGCACCATGTAATTCTGATACTCCCGCGCCTGACCGGATGCATCGCGCAGCTTGTAGCCGATGCTCGGGCCGATGTTGCGCAGCGTCTTGGGCTTGTCGGTCTTGTTGGCCGCGCCCATGCGCGATTCCAGGCGGCTCTGCAGATCGACCTTTCGCACGTCGGCGCCGCTGGTCAACGGGCCGTTGGCCTCGTCGGCGAAGTTCTCGACGTTGATGACCCGCAGCGCGACATATTCGAGCGTGAGCTTGTCGCTGCCGTTGGTGATCTCGGCGCTGGTGCCGATCTTTCCTTCGAGCTCGAACGGCTTGGCCGCAGCCGCCATCGGCACCGCCTTGAGCTTCACGCTGGAGCCGCCGTCGTCGAAGCTCGACTGGTAGATTTCCACGCCCCTGTAGCTGGCCGGATGGTTGACCTCGATCCGTGCCGGCACCCGGGCGCCGGTTTCGCGGTCGTGCAGCACCACTTCGCTGGCGAACAGCTTGGGCATGCCGGTCGAGTAGTAGTCGACGATGAATTTCTTCAGCTCGATCGAAAAAGGCAGCTCCTGCAGCAGCACGCCGTCCGACTGGTTCAGGATCGCGACGCTCGATTGCCCGCCCTCTGCCACCAGGATGTTGCCGCGAAACGTCGGATTGTTCGGCGACAAACGGTGCTCCGGCGCGACGTCGGCGATCATGCCGCCGCCGGTGAAAACGCTCTTGCCGTTGAACCAGGTCTGCGCCCGCACCACCAGATCGCCGTCGAGCAGCCCGCCCAGGCAGATCAGCACGATGGCGCCGTGCGCTGCGATGTAGCCCAGCTTGTGCGCGCCGCCGGCCCGCGCCGCGACCATCCAGCCGCGGCCGTCGCCGGCGCCCTCGCGGTGCTGCAGCTTCACTTTCCAGCCGCCGCCCACGAGCATCTGGCCGATGCGCTGCGCGGCAGCCTCCGGAGGCTCGGGCAAGGTCGTCGCTGCGCGCTGGCCGAAGGCCTTGAGGCTTTGCGCGCGGATGTCTTCCTTGAAAGTCCGCAGATCGGCCAGGATGCGCGGCGTGTTGCGCGAGATGCAGAGCGATGTGCTGATCACCAGAAACAGCAGGATCAGCAGGAACCACCAGGCGCTGTAGATCGAATCCAGCCGCGCCAGCCGGAACAGCGCGGCCCAGAAAGGCCCGAACTGGTTGACGTAATTGCCAACCGGCTCATGCTGCTTGAGCACCGTGCCGATGATCGATGCGATGCAGATGACCGTGAGCAGCGCGATGGCGAAGCGCATCGACGAGAAGAGCTCCACCGCCGCGCGAACCGCTTGCGGACCGCGACGGACGCGAAGGCCGTGGGTGGAAACTGACATGGCTGCGGGCTTTGTCTCTCGGAAAAGCAAAAAGGCGGGCCATCCCTCTGGATCGGCCCGCCTTGTTTGGAATTGTTATCGGCGGTTAGTTCAACGCAGGCACGCAAAGCGCGACGACTGGACCCGGATCAACGCAGTCCTGCGATGTAGTCCGAAACGGCCTTGATTTCGCGGTCGTTGAGTTTGGCTGCGACGCCGGTCATCTGCAGGCTGTTGGTGCGGACGCCGTCGCGGAAGGCCACCAGCTGCGCTGCCGTGTAGTCGGCATGCTGACCGCCGAGGCGCGGGTATTGCGCGGGAATCCCGGCACCGTTCGGGCTGTGGCAGCCGGCGCAGGCAGCGATCTGGCGGTCGGCGATGCCGCCGCGGTAGATCTTCTCGCCCAGCGCGACCGTGTCCTTCTCTTTCGAGAAGCCGGTCTTGATCGGCTTGGCGCCGACAAACCAGGCGATGTTGCGCATGTCGTCGTCCGAAAGTGCCGACGCGTACGGCTTCATGATCGAACTCTTGCGCTTGCCGGACTTGATGTCCTGCAGCTGCTTGACGATGTATTCGGGATGCTGCTGCGCCAGCTTGGGGTTGGCCGGAATCGCCGAGTTGCCGTCCGCGTTATGGCAGGACGCACAGCTCTGGCTGTTGGCCGGTGCGGTGTTGAAGAGCGTGTCGCCCTTCGCCGGATCGGGCTTGGCCGGCCGGGCGGGCTTGGCCGGAACGGCCGGTGCCGCAGGGGCGGCGCCTTCGGCGGCTGGCCCCGTCGGGGCACCCGGCGCAGCAGCGGCAGCAGCAGGCGCGTCGGCCGCCTCCGCTACAAAACTGACGCCAACGGCAGTGCCGATGAGGGCTGCAAGCAGGAGATTGGCAAACAACTTCATATCGGGGGGCTTCGATTTATTGGCGCAAAACGGCGCGATTCTACAATGGCCCCTTGTACCGAAAGCCTTCAGATGACCTCCCCCGCGCCCTCACCGGCTAATGCCACGGTTCATGCCACGGCCAACGCCACGCGACCCGCCGCGCTCAGTCCCGACCGAATCCGCACGGCCATGGGCTGGCTGCACACCGCCCATTTCCTGACCAGCGCCCCCCAGCTGGAGCATCTGCCGCCCTTCGATCTGCCCGAAATCGCCTTCGTCGGCCGCTCCAACGCGGGCAAATCCACCGCCATCAACACGCTCACGCAGCAGCACCGGCTGGCCTACGCGTCGAAGACGCCGGGCCGCACGCAGCACATCAACCTGTTCGGCGTCGGCAAGCAGAAGCTCGACGACGCCGTGTTGGCCGACCTGCCCGGTTACGGCTATGCCGCGGTGCCGCGCGAAGCCAAGCTGCGCTGGCAGCGCGTGATGGGCAACTACCTTATGACGCGCGAGAACCTGCGCGGCGTGGTGCTGATGTGCGATCCGCGCCACGGCCTGACCGAGCTCGACGACATCCTGCTCGACGTCATTCGCCCGCGCGTCGAGGCCGGACTCAAGTTCCTGGTGCTGCTGACCAAATCCGACAAGCTCACGCGTTCCGAAGGCGCCAAGGCGCTGTCCATCGCGCGACTGCAGGCCGGCGGCGGCGAGGTGAAACTGTTCTCGGCGCTGAAGAAGCAGGGCGTCGAAGAAGCCGG
>JAQGMX010000527.1 GCA_028292145.1 Variovorax sp. | reverse complement strand
GATACGGTCGTAGGGCACCCATTGCTGCGCCCATTCGCGCTTGTCGCCGGCGCGGCCTTGCGTGGCGATCTGCCATGCCTCCGAGCGCTGGAACGCGGTCGATTGCGGATCGACGACCGCCATCACTGCGATGCGCGCGATGAAGAAAACCTGCAGCGCCAGACCGGCAGCGATCAGGCAGGCCAACCAACGGAACAGCGCACGCATTCCCGGTGACTTCGCTCAGGTCGCAGCGAGCAGTGCGCGCAACTCGGCCAGCACTTGCGCAGCGGGCGGCCGTACGCCGCGCCAGATCGTGAAGGCTTCGGCTGCCTGTTCGACCAGCATGCCGAGGCCGTCGCGCGGCGTGGCGCCGTTGGAACGCGCCCACGTCATGAAGCCGTCGGCAGCGGGGCCGTACATCATGTCGAGAGCCAGCGCGCCGGGCTTCAGGACGCTCGCCCCAACCGGCACTTCGGCGCCGGCAAGGCTGGACGCCGTACCGTTGACGACGACATCGAACTTGCCACCGGTCGCGTTCAGCGGTTGTGCTTCTATGGTCACGCCGTGCTCAAAAGCCAGCGCCGCATGCCGCTGCACCAGCGCGATCGCCTTGTCGAGCGTCCGGTTGGCGACCACGATGCGCCGGGCGCCGGCTTCGACCAGCGGGCCGAGCACGCCGGCCGACGCGCCTCCGGCGCCGATCAGCAGCACGTCGCGTCCGGACAATGCGATGCCTGCGTTGCGTTGGATGTCTGCGACCAGGCCTGCGCCGTCGGTGTTGTCGCCATGAATGCCGTCGGCTGCGAAGCTCAACGTGTTGACCGCGCCTGCCAGCGTGGCGCGCGGGCTCAGATGTGCCGCGGCCAGCGCGCCGGCGTCAAACTTGAAAGGAACAGTCACATTGCAACCGCGCGCGGTGCCGGACGTGTCGGCGCGGAACGTTGCGATGGCCTCGGCGAAACCGCCGATGGGCACGAGCGTGCGTTCATACGAGAGCGCTTCGCCGGTGAGTTCGGCGAAGCGGGCGTGGATCCACGGCGAGCGGCTGTGCGCGACCGGGTTGCCCATCACACAGTAGAGGTCCATGTTGCAGTCCGAATTTGTTTGATGAATTACTGCGCGACCGACGGCTGCGTTTCGAGCGTCTCGTCGCGGGTGAAGCGGAAGCGCGACGGCAGCACGATCTGGTCGGCCTGGCGTCGCATGGCGGTTGAAAACGCACCGAAATTGCCGATGCTGCTGACGATCGCCTGCGCGCGCCGATCGAGCGCGACGTTGCCCGACGAGGCGACGATTTCCATCCCGATCAGCCGGCCGTCGTAGTTCACGGTGACCATCATCGTCAGCTCGCCGTAGAGCTTCCGGCCAGCGATCTCTGGAAAGTTTTCCGTTCCGCGTGCCTCGATGCGGCGGCGCAGGCCGTCGACATAGGTCGCGTAGGCGGCTTCGCGCGTCGACGGGCTGACGTAAAGTTTGCGCGGGCGGGCATTTTCTTCGTTGACGCGGCGCTCGATCTCGGCGAGCAGATTGACGAGCTGCTTGCGCTTTTCTTCGCGTGCCGCCGCCTCGACCGGGCTGTTCTGCTGCTGCGCATCGGGAACGTTCAAGGTGGCTAGCTGTCGCTTGAGTTGCGAAAGCAGCAGCATCTGCTGCGCCTGCATCGCCTCGACCTGGCGCTGGGCGTCCTCGTTCGAATCGCCGATGGCGGTGAACGCGGTCGGCGGCAGCGGGCTGGTTGCGCGGCCTCGGTCGAGATCGCCGCCGCCGGCCATCGATTTCTGCGCCACGGCAGTCGCCTTTTCCGGACGTTCCTTGGTGGAAGCGTTGACCAGAATGACCTCCAGCGGCGTCTCCTGGAACATCCGGTTGAACGACTGCGGATCGACGAATCGCACCGCCAGCAACGCGGCATGCGCCAGAACCGACAGGCCCAGCGCAATCTGCAGCGTGCTCAGGTTCTTGACGTTCATGCCGCTCAGGCTGGCGCGCGCTCCGTGCCGCTCTCGGTGTCGGAGTCCGTCATGTCGACGGCAATCGCGATCGGGCCGGCGGCTTCTTCGGCTTCGTCCTCGCTGCTGTCTTCCGGTTCGGCATCGCCCGCATCCGTCGGCAGGTCGAGTCGCTCCAGCACGGTGCCGTGCACGTCGAGCGCGATTTCGTCGATCTTGCCCAGTTTCACGCGCAGGCGGGCGCCGCGCTGCTGTTGTCCGGCGACCGGAAACACCAGCGGCAGCGTGTCGGCACGGACCAACGCGCCGTTGGGCAGGTCCTTGATGACGGTAGCCTCGAGTTCGGTGATGCCCTGCTGCTGCAGGTACTTCAGCGTCCAGAAGCGTTCCATGCCGCCCTGGTAGGCGTTGTACGTCGCATAGGCGGCGTCGAAACCCGAGAGGATCGAGAACAGGTCGGCGTCCTTCGGCTTGAACGGCGCGGCCAGCGCAGCCGTCTTGCCGTGACGCGCCGCGGCGATGATCTGCCACTGGTTGACCAGGTCGGTGTAGCGGCGCAGCGGTGAGGTGCTCCACGCGTAGCTCTTCACGCCAAGGCCGGCATGCGGCAGCGAGCGCGTGCCCATCCGCACCTTGACGCCCGGCGCCAGGCTCGCCTGGCTGCGGTAGAGACCCGGCACGCCGATCTCGCCGAGCATCGCGCCCCAGCTGCTGTTGGCCAGGATCATCGCCTCGGAGACGATCAGGTCGAGCGGTGCGCCGCGCTGGCGGGTCGTGATGCTCACCGTTTCGTTGCCGACCGGCTCGCCTTCGTTGCCGGCGAGGCGGAAGTTGTAGTCGGGACGGTTGAAGTTCTCCGGCTTGCCGCGAACGACTTCGCGTTGCGCCTTGAGCTGCTTCGCCAGTCGGAACAGGAAACTCAGCGGATCGCGCAGTGCGGTCACCGCATCGGGCGTGTCGGCTGTCGTGACCGACGCATCTTCGAGCCAGGTCTGCGTGATGACGCTGTCGAGCTGGTCGTGGCGCAGGTTGGCGACGATCGGCACGCGCTCCAGCTTCGTCTCCGTGCCCTTGAGTTCGAGCGTGGCTTCATCGAACTGCGCATACAAGGACACGGCCGGACGGTCGCCGCCTTCGAGCAGGGTGTATGTCTGCACGACATCGTCGGGCAGCATCGTGATCTTATAGCCGGGCATGTAGACCGTCGACATGCGCGCGCGCGCCACCTGGTCGATCGCGCTGCCCGGCACCAGCGCCAGCGCGGGGGCGGCGATATGCACGCCGACCGTCACCGTGCCGCTGCCCAGTCCCTTAACCGACAGCGCGTCGTCGATTTCGGTCGTCTGCGAATCGTCGATCGAGAACGCCTTGACGCCTTCGGCCAGCGGCAGATCGTCGGCGATCGCCGGTGCGCAGAGCGTTGGAAAGCCGGTGCCTTTGGGAAAGTTCTCGAACAAAAAGCGCCGCCAGTGGAACTGGTACGGTGAATCGATGGCGCCGGCGCTTTCGAGCAATTCAAGCGGTGGGCGCTGCGCGGTGCGCGAAGCTTCGACCACGGCCTTGTATTCGGGCGCGTTCTTGTCGGGCTTGAACAGGATCTTGAAGAGCTGTTCGCGCACCGGCGCCGGGCATTCGCCGGCCACGAGTTGCGCGGCCCATTCGGCGATCTGCGCCAGCACCTGCTTCTTCTTCTCGATGGCGGCCAGTGCCTGCTGGACGATTTCGGCAGGCGCCTTCTTGAAACGGCCCTTGCCGGCGCGGCGAAAGTAATGCGGCGCCTCGAACAGCGCGAACAGCGCTGCGGCCTGCTGCACCAACGTCGGGCTGGCCTGGAAATAGTCGACAGCCAGATCGGCAAAACCGAATTCGCCTTCGGCGGCGAATTCCCAGGCCAGATCGAGGTCCATGGTCGCGACGAGCGCACGCGCTTCGGCGATCAGCTCCGCAGGCGAGGGTTTCTCGAAACGCAGGACGATGTGCGCACTTTTGACCTTGAGGCGTTTCCCGGTGTCGAGCTCAACCTGCGCCGATGCTTCGGCTTCGGATAACACGCGGCCGCCGAGGTACTTGCCGGCTTCTTCGAACAATACAAACATGGGCGCGATTGTCCCATGCTGGATTTGGCTCGGTTACTTGGCTCGCCCCCAGGCTTGCTCACTGCGTGTAGCAGCGCCTTTCCCCTTCCGGGGCAACACCTGCGGCCTGGCGAAGCCAGTTCCGCGGTGTTTTTGGGTTGCGTCTGGTTTAGCGGAGGTCTAGGAATGCCATCACGTCGTCCAGGTGATGTGTCTCGAAATCTGACAGCGCGTGGTCGCCGGCTTCGAGCAGGCGGATGCGGCTGCCGGGATAGCGGGCGGACATCTCGCGCCAGTCGAGCACTTCGTCGCCTTTGGCGATGATGGCGAACACGCGCTCCGGCCGTGTCAGCGGGCCGGCTTCCAGCGCCCGCAGTTCGCCGATGAACTGCGGCTTGAAATAGAAATGCTCTTGCGGATCGTGCCAGCCGGTCTGCTCGCCGATGTAGCGCGCCAGATCGCGTGCCGGGTCGACCGCCGGATTGAGCAGTACCGTGCGGCAGCGCGTCATGCCGGTCACGTAGGTCGCGTAGAAGCCGCCGAGCGACGAACCGATCGTCGCCATCGACTCCCGCGGCCAGTCGGCGATTCCGCGCATCACCATGTCGATTGCCTCGCGCGGGGAGGGCGGCAGCTGCGGACACCACCACTCGACCTCCGGATGGCGCTCTGCGATGCGCTCGGCCATCAGCCGGGCCTTGAGCGATTGCGGCGACGAGCGAAAGCCGTGCAGGTAGAGAAGATGGGTGATTGGCATGGGGCTTGATTCGGAAGTCCCGACGGTTCTACCAAAAATGCCCGGAATATCGCTTGCGCGCCGATAATCCGCGCCCATGTCGGCCGTCTTCCAGCAACCCTCCCTCGCCCGGCGCATCGCGCCCGTTTTCCAGGGCTTCGACGGTTTTCTTGCCTTCGCCGTGTTCCTGCTGGTCTGCGCCGGCTTGCTGACGATGTATTCGTCAGGATTCGCGCACGGCACGCGCTTCGTCGACCACGGGCGCAACATGCTGATCGCGGGTTTCATCATGTTCGTGGTGGCCCAGGTCCCGCCGCAGCGCCTCATGTCGCTCGCCGTGCCGCTCTACGCCACGGGCGTGGCGCTGCTGATCGCCGTCGCGATCTTCGGCATCACCAAGAAGGGCGCGAAGCGCTGGATCAATGTCGGCATGGTGATCCAGCCGAGCGAAATCCTGAAGATCGCCACGCCGCTGATGCTCGCCTGGTGGTTTCAGCGCCGGGAAGGGCAGTTGAGGCCTCTCGATTTCGCTGCGGCGACGGTGCTGCTGGTGATTCCGGTCGGTCTCATCATGAAACAGCCCGACCTCGGAACCTCTCTGCTGGTGCTGGCTGCGGGCTTGTCGGTGATCTTCTTCGCCGGGCTGAGCTGGAAGCTGATCGTGCCGCCGGTGCTGATCGGGCTGGTCGCGGTGACGCTGATCGTCGGTTTCGAATCGCAGTTGTGCGCCGACGGCGTCGACTGGCGCGTGCTGCACGACTACCAGAAACAGCGCGTCTGCACGCTGCTCGACCCGACCAAGGATCCGCTCGGCAAAGGCTTCCACATCATCCAGGGAATGATCGCGATCGGCTCCGGTGGCATCGGCGGCAAGGGCTTCATGCAGGGCACGCAGACGCATCTGGAATTCATTCCCGAGCGCACCACCGACTTCATCTTTGCCGCCTATTCCGAGGAATTCGGCCTCGCCGGCAACCTGTTCCTGATCGTCTCCTTCATCTTCCTGATCTTCCGCGGCCTGAAGATCGCACTCGATGCGCCGACGCTGTTCTCCCGCCTGCTGGCCGGTGCGGTGACCATGATCTTCTTTACCTATGCCTTCGTGAACATGGGGATGGTCAGCGGCATCCTGCCCGTCGTCGGCGTGCCGCTGCCCTTCATCAGCTACGGCGGCACCGCAATGGTCACGCTGGGACTCGCGCTAGGCATCCTGATGTCCATCGCCCGCGCCAAGCGGCTCATGCAGAGCTGAGCGCGCAACGGTTCATCCGGATCTGCTTGAAAAATGCCGTGGATCCGGCTTCGCCGGTCCACCAGCATTGCCCCCGGTAGGGGGTAGGCGAAGGCGACACGAAGTGCGCCGCAGCCTGGGGGCGAGCAATAATCCAGCAATGATTTCTCGCGAACCCACCATCGAACGTCTTGCCGTCGCGCAAGGCCTTTTGCTCACGCCCTTCGGACTCGACGAGTCGCACCTGAGCAAGGCGC
>JAQGMX010000247.1 GCA_028292145.1 Variovorax sp. | reverse complement strand
CCTTTTCGCCATCGCGACCCGCGACGACGGCACCCTCGCCAGTACGCCGCTGACCCGCGCGCCGCATGCGACGCACGGCATGCGCTTCAACGACGGCCGCTGCGACAGGCAAGGCCGTTTCTGGGCCGGCACGATGCTGATGGACATGGCGGCCGGCCGCGATGTCGGCAGGCTCTATCGCTATCAGGCCGACGTCGATGCGGAAGTCGCGCTGCGTCTGGAACTCGACGGATTGCTGGTACCCAACGGCCTGGGATTCAGCCCGGACGGCCGAACGATGTACCTGTCGGATTCGCATCCTTCGGTCCAGACGATCTGGGCTTTCGACTACGACACCGAAACCGGCACGCCGCACAACCGCCGTGTGTTCGTCGACATGAACGCCCTGCCCGGCCGGCCCGACGGCGCGGCTGTCGATGCCGACGGCTGCTACTGGATCTGCGGCAACGACGCCGGCCTCATCCACCGCTTCACGCCCGACGGCCGGCTCGACCGGTCGCTCGCCGTGCCGGTGAAGAAGCCGGCGATGTGCGCCTTCGGCGGCGCGCAGCTCGACACCCTTTTCGTGACCTCGATCCGCCCCGGCGGCGACCTGTCGGACCAACCCCTTGCCGGCGGCGTCTTCGCGTTGCGGCCGGGCGTGCAGGGCCTGCCGGAACCCGCCTGCCATTTCTGACAAGCAAGACCCATCAGCACAACTTCCAAGTGAGACAAGAAATGAAGATCCAACGCACCCTCGTCGCCCTCGCCTGCTCTGCCGTCGCCTGCCTTACCGGCTTGCAGGCCCAGGCCACCGAATTCCGCTCGGCAGACATCCATCCGGACGACTACCCGACCGTCACCGCCGTGAAGTTCATGAGCGAGCGGCTCAAGGCGCTGTCGGGCGGCAAGCACACGATCAAGGTCTTCAACAACAGCTCGTTGGGCCAGGAGAAGGACACCATCGAGCAGACCAAGATCGGCGCGCTGGCGATGGTGCGCGTGAACATCGCGCCGATGAACAACATCTGCGCCGAGACGCAGGTGCCCACGATGCCCTTCCTGTTCCGCTCGGTCGACCATCTGCACAAAGTGCTCGACGGCCCGATCGGCGAGGAGATCCTGAAGTCGTGCGAAAAGCAGGGCTTCATCGGCCTCGCGTACTACGACAGCGGCGCACGTTCGATGTTCACCGCCAAGCGCGCGGTCCGCAGCTTTGCCGACATGAAGGGGCTGAAGGTCCGCGTGCAGCAGTCGGACCTGTGGGTTTCGATGATCGAGGCGATGGGCGCCAACGCGACCCCGATGCCGATGGGCGAGGTCTACACCGGACTCAAGACCGGTCTGATCGACGCCGCGGAAAACAACTACCCGACCTACGAAAGCGCCCGCGCCTTCGAGGTCGCCAAGTACTACACCAAGACCGAGCATTCGATGGCGCCGGAGATGCTGCTGTTCTCCAAGCGCGTGTGGGACAAGCTGTCGCCTGAAGAACAGGGTTGGGTCCGCCAGGCCGCCAAGGAATCGGTGCCCTACATGCGCAAGCAGTGGGAAGCGCGTGAAGTGAAGTCGCTTGCGACCGTGAAGGCCGGCGGCGCCGAGATCATCGACATCGACAAGGCGCCGTTCCAGGCCGCGATGAAGCCGGTGTACGACAAGTTCATCACCGATGCGCGGCTGAAGGACCTGGTCAAGCGCGTGCAAGAGACGAAGTAATTTCCCCGCCCCTCCCTCTTCCCCATGTACACCAAACTCTGCCGCACGCTCGCGCGTGTCTGCATGTGGCTGGGCATCGTCGGGCTCGTCGCAGTGATCTGCGCCGTGACCTGGCAGGTGTTCGGCCGCTACGTTCTCAACAACACGCCCACCTGGGCCGAAAGTCTGGCGCTGCTGCTGGTGCTGTACGTGACGATGTTCGGCGTCGCGGTCGGCGTGCGCGATGCGGGCCACATCGGGCTCGAATCGATGCTGGTGCTGGCACCCGACTGGCTGCGCCTGAAGATGGAATTCCTGATCCATTTCCTGGTGATGGTCTTCGGCGCCGCGATGGCCTGGAACTGCGCCCTGCTCGCCGAATCGGTGTGGGACTACCGGTTGCCGACGCTGTGGATTTCCGAAGGCTGGAAGTACGTGCCGGCGACCATTGCCGGCGTGCTGATCGTCATGTTCTCGATCGAACACATCATCGCGCTCGCAAAAGGCCGCGAAGTCGAACCCGCCTGGGGCTGAGCAAGAAAAATGACGATCCCTCTCCTGATCCTCTGCGTGTCGTTCACGCTCTTCCTGCTGCTCGGCGTACCGGTGGCGTTCTCCATCGGGCTCTCGGCGCTCGCCACGCTGGCCTATGAAGGCCTGCCGCTGGCGGTGGGTTTCCAGCAGATGACGTCCGGCATGGGCATCTTCTCGTTCCTGGCGATTCCTTTCTTCATCTTCGCGGGCGAGCTGATGCTCTACGGCGGCATCGCCGACCGCATCGTCAACTTCGCGCGCAATCTGGTCGGGCACGTGCGCGGCGGGCTGGGCATGTCGAACGTGGTGGCCTGCACGCTGTTCGGCGGCGTCTCGGGCTCTCCCGTGGCGGACGTCTCGGCGATGGGCGCCGTGATGATCCCCATGATGAAGAAGGAGGGCTATCACGCGGACTACGCGGTCAACGTGACGACGCACGCCGCCCTCGTCGGCGCGCTGATGCCGACCAGCCACAACCTGATCATCTATTCGCTCGCGGCCGGCGGCAAGGTGTCGATCGCGGCGCTGATCCTGGCAGCGCTGCTGCCGGCGGCGATCCTCACGATCAGCAATCTCGCGGCCGCCTACCTTGTGGCGGTGAAGCGCGGTTATCCGGCCGGCACGTTTCCCGGCTGGGCCATCGTCGCGCGTTCTTTTGCTGCGGCGTTGCCGGGTCTGTTCATCGTCGTACTGATCCTCGGCGGGATTCTGTCGGGCATCTTCACCGCGACCGAATCGGCCGCGGTGGCCGTTCTCTACGCGCTGGCGCTGACGATCTTCCTGTACCGCACGCTGAAGTGGGAACACTTCATCAAGGCGGCTTGGAAGGCCGTGCGCACCACCGGCGTGATCCTGCTGCTGATCGGCATCTCCAGCACCTTCGGCTACCTGATCAGCCTCTACGGCGTGGCCGAGCTGACCGGGCAGATGCTCTCGCAGATCACCAGCACGCCGTGGGTCATCTTCCTGATGATCAACGTGATCCTGTTCGTGCTGGGCACCTTCCTGGACATGGCCGCGACGATCCTGCTGTGCACGCCGATCTTCCTGCCGATCGCGCAGCAGTACGGCATGACGTCGGTGCAGTTCGGCATCGTGGTGCTCATCAATTGCGCGCTGGGGCTGAACACCCCGCCGGTCGGCACGACGCAGTTTGTCGGCTGCGCCATCGGCGGCATCTCGGTCGGCGCGGTGATGAAGACGATCTGGCCGTTCTACGGCGCGCTGATCTTCGCGCTCGGCCTGGTGACCTTCGTACCGGCGTTCTCGACCTGGCTGCCGAGCATGTTCATGGTGGTACGGTAAT
>JAQGMX010000511.1 GCA_028292145.1 Variovorax sp. | reverse complement strand
CGGTGTCGCTGTCGCAGCGGCGCATGTGGCTGATCCAGCAGTACGATCCGGCCTCGTCGGCCTACAACGTCGCGATTTCGTTGCGGGTGCGTGGCGCGCTCGATATCGACGTGCTCCAGCGCGCCGTCGACCTGATGATCGAGCGGCACGAAAGCCTTCGCACGCGGCTGGTTCAGGGGGTCGACGAGCCGATGCAGGTCATCGACGAAGCGCGACCGATGCCGATCGAGCACATCGATCTTTCGGAACACGCCGACCCACAAGCCGATGCGCGTGCGCTGTTCGCCGACCGCATCGCGACGCCCTTCGATCTGGCCGTCGAGCCGTTGCACCGGGCGACGCTGTTGCGTTTCGGCGAGCGCGACCATGCGCTGATGTGGGTGATGCATCACGCCATTGCCGACAACTGGTCGTTCACCGTGCTGATGCGCGAGGCGCTCGATGCGTACACCGCCTGGCGCTCCGGCGGTACGCCCGACCTGGCGCCGGTGCCGATCGAATATGCCGACTACGCCGCCTGGCAACGCAGCCCGGCCGCCATCGCGCAGCGCAAGCCGCAGATGGATTACTGGCGCCAACGCCTGGCAGACCTCTCGCCGCTCGATTTGCCGACCGATTTCCCCCGCCCCGCACGGCCGAGCTTTCGTGGCGGTCGCGCATCGGCAACGCTGTCGCCCTCGCTGCGAGGTGCCGTGCGCGCCTTTTGCTCGCGCGAATCGGTCACGCCGTTCGTGGTGCTGCTCGCCGTGTTCAAGCTGATGCTGGCCCGCCAGGCCCGTGGAACCGACATCGCGGTCGGCACGCCGGTCGCGAATCGCCATCGTTTCAGCGCCGAGCATCTGGTCGGAACATTGGTCAACACGCTGGTGATGCGCACCGACCTGTCCGGCGATCCGACCTTCGTCGAACTGGTGCGGCGGGTGCGCGGAACGGCCGTCGACGCCTACGCCCACCAGGAAGCGCCGTTCGACGAACTGGTCGAAACGCTCGGCCATGACCGCGCGGTGCATCCCGAGGGGCTGGTGCGCGTGCTTTTCAACGTGCTGAACGCGCCGCTCGGCCGGCTGGACCATGCGGGGCTCGACCTCGAAGAGTTCGTCTTCGACCGTTCGACCGCCCAATTCGACCTGTCGGTCCACATCGACACCGAATTCACGCACCGCGTGCACTTCGAATACGCGACCGATCTCTACGCCGCCGCCACCATCGAGCGGATGCGTGACAACTATCTGGCATTGCTGGAAGCCGTATTGACGCAGCCATCGCAGCCGCTTTCGGCCTTCGCCGTCGTCGCGCCAGCCCAACTGGCTTTGCTGCGCCAGAACTGGAATGCCACGCAGGTGCCGTTGCCGGCCGAACTGACCGTGCACCGCTACCTACCGATCGCCGACAGGGCGCGTCACGACGATGTCGCACTCTGCGATGCGGACGGCCGGACGCTTCGCTACGGCGAGCTGGAAGCGCGGTCGAATACGCTGGCGCATGCCTTACGCGCCCGTGGCATCGGCCGCGGCGACCGTGTCGGCCTGGGCGTGAAGCGCGACGCGGTGATGGTCGTGGCGATGCTGGGGGTGCTCAAGTCGGGCGCCGCCTATGTGCCGCTCGATCCGGGATTTCCCGGCGATCGCCTTCATTTCATGGCCGAGGACGCCGGCCTTTCGGCGTTGCTCACGCGCGGCGTGCCGGCCGGCTGGCTTGCCGACGCCGGCGTACCGCTGTTGCCGCTGGGTGACGACGGCTGGATCGAGAGCGACCGGGGCGCTGACCGCGACACGTCGGCGCTGGCGCCCGACGCGCGGCACGACGCGCAGGCGCTCGATGCGGCCTACATGATCTACACCTCCGGCTCGACCGGACGCCCCAAAGGCGTCGCCGTGCCGCACCGGGCGGTCGTCAACTTCCTCGCCAGCATGGCGCGCACGCCGGGATTGACGGCCAAGGACAGATTGGTCGCCGTTACCACGCTGTCTTTCGACATCGCCGTGCTCGAGTTGCTGCTGCCGCTGGCCGTCGGGGCCCAGGTCGTGATCGCAGACGCGAGCCAGGTGCACGATCCGCATGCGCTGCGCGACCTCCTGGCGCAGCACGATGCGACCGTCATGCAGGCCACGCCGACGCTGTGGCGGACGCTGCTCGACGCAGGCTGGTCGGGCCGGGACAGCGGCGAAGCCACCTGCACCGGCTTCAAGGCGCTGGTCGGCGGGGAACCGCTGCCGCTGATGCTGGCGGAACAGTTGCTCGCCAGCGACGTCGAGGTCTGGAACATGTACGGTCCGACGGAAACCACGGTTTGGTCGACGGTCTGGCGCGTGGCTTCGCCGCGTGCGGGCATCTCCATCGGCCGTCCGATCGACAACACCACTGTCCAGGTGCTCGACGAGTCGGGCCATCCGTGCCCGATCGGCGTGCCGGGCGAACTGTGCATCGGTGGCGCCGGCGTCACGCTGGGCTATCACCGACGCGACGAACTCACCGCCGATCGCTTTCCTCCCGATCCCGAATCCACGCAGGCCGGTGCCCGTCTCTACCGCACCGGCGACCTCGGCCGCTGGCGCCACGACGGCTGGCTCGAACATCTGGGCCGGCTCGACCGTCAGGTGAAACTGCGCGGATTGCGCATCGAGCTCGGAGAAGTCGAATCCGCGCTGCTCGACCATCCGCTGATCGCCCAATGCATCGTCGACACCCGCGCCGACCGCGGCGGGCGAGAGCACGATGTTCGACTGGTCGCCTACCTCGTGCCGCGAAACGGCGATATCGAAACCGCTGCGGAAGAGGTCGACATCGCGGCCGTCCGCGAACATCTGCGAAAGCGCCTGCCCGATTACATGCTGCCGCAGCATGTCGTCTGGCTCAAGGCGCTGCCGTTGCTGCCCAACGGCAAGATCGACCGCAACGCACTGCCGGCTCCGCAGCCGGAAACCAGGACGCGCGCAGGCACGGCAGCGCAGCGGTCGGAACCTACGACCGCTGCCGAGCACGCCATCGCCGCCATCTGGCGAGAACTTCTGGATGTGGAGGTCGTGGATTTGCGCGACAACTTCTTCGATCTCGGCGGGCATTCGCTGCTGGCGATGCGCGCGGTCGTCGCCATCCGCGAAAAGCTCGGCTGGGACATTGCGCCGCCGAGGCTTGTCTACGAGACGCTGGGGCAGATCGCCAAGCGTCAGAACCTCGAAACCGTCAGCGCTTCTTCGTGAAAAAGCTACCGAGCGCAGCGTCGATGACCAGGTTGATCACGGAATAGAGCAGCGAGCCGAGCAAGGCAGCGCCGAATCCGTTGACGACGAATCCGCTCAGCAGTCCCGAAGCTGACCAGAACATCAGCGCGTTGATGACGAAGAGGAACAGGCCCAGCGTAACGACGGTGACGGGCAGCGTGAGCACCACCAGCACCGGCCGCACGACCATGTTGAGAAGGCCGATGACGGCAGCGGCGATCAGCGCCGAGCCGAAGCTCGCGACCTGAACGCCGCTGTAGAGATAAGTCACCGCCAGCAGGGCCAGGGCGCTCAGGAGCCAATGTATGAGGAGTCGCATGGCGCGCAGGATACCCCGGCCATGCTGAGAAACCTCGATTTGCCGGTCGATTACTCGCCGAGTTCGTTGGCGAGAACGAGCAAGGCGCCCAGGCCCATCGCTGCGCCCGGCAGCGACCAGGTCGCATTGCCGGCCGGCTTCTGGTCGGGCGACACCGGCTCCATGTCGACGCCGATCTTCGGACGGCGCGCATCGACGACGCGCGCACTGCCGTGTTCGAGCTTGAGGCGCTGCGTCAGATCCGTCAAAGGACCCTGCGCCAGCACCGGCGTGATGGCGTCGCCCGGGCGGCGCAGCAGCGGCACGATCTGGTCCTGCGTCTTCGTGAACCACTTGCCGCGCCAGTTCTCGCGCGCGCTGTGGCTCACCCACTTGCTGATGCGGTGCGTCATGCGCGGCGCGCAGGCGACCAGCACCCAGTGCTTCGCCCCGGCACCGACCGTTTCGGCCGGCGCCTTCGCCAGGAAGTCGCGCGCATAAGCCGCGTCGTCGACGTACAGGATGATCTTTTCCATGTCGTTCTCCTTCTTGTGGATCAGCGTTGCAAAAACAGTGTTGCCGGGGTCGGCGTCTTAGACCAGCGGCGCCGCAGGATGGTCAGCTTTGGGACGGCGCGAAGCCACCCATTTGCCGATCGCCAGCACCAGGAGCGCACCGATGATGCCGGCGGCGTACTTGATGGTGTCGGTCTGCGGAATCTTCGGCACCCAGGTCCATGCGTCGAGACGCACGACGGCAGGGTCGGAAATCAGCATCGTGCCGGCGATCCAGCCCAGCAGCATGCCGCCGGCCGTGATGATCATCGGGTAACGGTCCATCAGCTTGATGACCAGCTGGCTGCCCCAGACGATGATCGGGATGCTCACGATCAGGCCGAAGATGACCAGAGGCATCTGATGGCCTTCGCCGGCGCCCTGAGCGGCACCGGCAATGGCGATCACGTTGTCGACGCTCATCACCAGGTCGGCGACGATGACGGTCTTGACGGCGGCCCACAGCTTGTCGCTGCCGGCGATGTTGCCATGCGCGTCGTCATGTTCGGGTGCCAGCAGCTTGACGCCGATCCACACCAGCAGGATGGCGCCGACGACCTTCAGGAACGGAATCGCCAACAGCGTGAGCGCGAAGAAGATCAGGATGACGCGCAGGATGATGGCGCCGGCGGTGCCCCAAAGGATGCCCTTGGTGCGCTGCGCAGGCGGCAGCTTGCGGCATGCCAGTGCGATCACGACGGCGTTGTCGCCGCCCAGGAGAATGTCGATCATGATGATCTGACCGACTGCGACCCAGAATTCCGGGGTCATGAATGCTTCCATAGCGTCCTCTTAGCGTTTCGATGTTTTTTATCCAGGCGGACCTGATCGAAGCGGCTGTAAGAGGACTCTTTTGAAAGTCCGGACGTGCAATCGCTTCGATCAAACCTGCGCAGGTTCCAATCGAAGGTCTTGCTCGGCCGCCCATGATGTTCCATGAGGCGGCCCGACAGGCCGGAAGATTGTTGTGCTTCGTGTTGACGACCTGTCGAACGGGAGCTACTCCCCTTCGTGGGCGGATTAAAGCATCTGGGTCTGGGCATCGCAATCCGTACTGCTTTGTCAATGGATAGGAATCGTCCTAAAGGCCCCGCTGAACAAAGCTGCGATGCTATGGAATAAATAGCAGATCGAAGGCCCTGAAAAAATGCAGGACTTTGCCGCACTATGATGTTCGTCGCTAATTCGCAGTCGTTTTCTGAGTTGCTTTCGTCGCTTCATGGCCGCCATCCACATCACAGACATCGAGGCCGCCATCAACTTCTGGCGCAGCCGCAAACCTTCGCCCGACGGCATCACGTTGGCGCCCGAGCTGCGTGCGCTGGCAACCGTTTACGCGCTGATGGTCTACCACCGCGAAGACGAGGTCGATGAGGTCGGCTTTCCCCAGAACGCCTGGGCTGCATGGCTCGATTGGTACGAGAGCACCCCTGACACGCCCTGCATCGCGATCTGCTCCACCAGCCAGGGCGATGAGGAATGCAAGGGCTGCGGCCGCAGTTTTGCCGAAGTGCAGCACTGGCCCGCGATGACACCGGTCGAGAAGCGCGTGACATGGCGCCGCATCACCATGGAAGATACCGCCTGGCGTTTCAACACTTATGCCGAACGTGCACGTGAGGCTGACCGGACCGTGCCTGCCGTGCCGGTCGACGGCGCCTGATGCGTCGGCTCGCGCAGGCACCCAATCTCGCGATCGCGACGCTGTGGGTTCATGCATTGGGCGAGGACGGCATCGCCGCATCGGTGCAGCGCGAATTCCTGGGCGGCGCCGTCGGGCAGTTGCCGCCCGATCAGTGCCTGCCCGAGATATGGATCGAAGACGACCGGCAATTGGCCCAGGCCGAGCGCGCGCTGTATTCGATCCAGAACCGTCCGCAGCGCCGTTGGCACTGCCGCTGCGGCGAGCTTGTCGAAGGCGGCTTCGAGCAGTGCTGGCAATGCGGCGCGATGATGCCGGCGCTCTGAATCGCACCGTATGACTCAGACCCAGTTGGCCGCGAGCACAGGGGCCAACGCAGCTTGATAGCTTGGCCGCAGGATCGTTTCGCCGGCTGCCGGGGGCGCAAATGCAGCCATGGCTTGCACCAGGTTCTGCACCTGCGAATTCATCAGCGCCATGCCATCGGAGGTTTGGAAACTTTCGACCTGGGCTATGGGCCCCAAATACCAGTTGCTGATATTTAGCGTGTCGGTGGTGCCTATGAGGTTCACCTGCAGGTCGTTGCCGACTTGCCGGAACCACAGCTGATCGGTGGTCACATCCCCACCGAAGATCGCTTTGTCCATATTGCCCGTTGTGGTGTCGAAATCCATGATGGTGTCGGCACCGTAGCCGCGTCCGAACCTATAGGTGTCGCTGCCCAAACTCCCCAGGAGATAGTCGTTGCCTGCGCCGCCGTCGAGGTCATCGTTGCCGTTTTGGCCCATCAGGAAATCCATTCCGGCACTGCCCTTCAGGGTCAGTCCGGCTGGCGCTGGCGTCGCCGTCCTGGCTTGAAGGGCCGCGACGTTCCATGCGGTCCCATCAGCGAAACGGACCTGATCGATTTGAAATCCCATGTTCGCCTCGCCGAGAAAGTGGTTGGAAACCGTCAGCTTGTCCGTGCCGCCCGCGAGAGCTAATACAAGGTCGTACCCCGAGCGTCTCACCTCGACATCGGTTTGCGATATCCCTGCGGCAAACTGAATGACGTCCAGTTTGCCGCTCGTGCTTTCATAGGACGAAAGCGTGTCTTGGCCCGATCCCCAGCCGAAGATGTAGGTATCGTTGCCCGCGCCGCCGTCCAGCGTGTCGTTGCCCGCGCCGCCGTCCAATACATCGTTCTTGCTTCCTCCATACAGCATGTCGTCACCGGCCAAGCCATTCAGTCGGTTGGTCGAGTCATAACGACCTCGCAGCATGTCGGCGTTGGCCGTGCCATTCAGCGTGCTGGCCATGCTCACGAGAGCTGCTGCCGTCCACTGCGTTCCGTCGGCGAATTCGACGCTTGCAATGTTGCTGGTGGGGTTCAAAGCCAGTGACTGCAAGGTGATTCGATCGCCCTGACCAAATGACAGGACGATATCGTCGGCCTCCGAAGAGCCGGCTGCACCTCTCAAGACCTGCGTTCCTGCGACCGTAAGGCCTGCACCGAGGTGAACCACACTTTGAGCTGCAGCGCCCGAAGTCGCCGAGCGAATGATCTTGTCCTGGCCGTCGCCCCGATTGAAGACCACCGTGTCGGCGCCTTCGCCCACCGTGATGACGTCGTTGCCCTGTCCGCCTTCAAGTATGTCGTTCAGGCGGCCACCTGTGATCACATCATTGCCCGCGCCACCGTTGATGCGGTTGGACTGGTCGGCCAGCCCATCGAGTATGTCGTCGCCGCTCGTGCCGACGTAAGTCAGGCTGCTGACCACTTCCGAATAGCCCCATCGCGTGCCGTCGGCAAACTCGATCGACGACAGACGCATTGCGGCGTTGAAGTAATCCTTGAGCAGCACCTGATCACCTCCGCCGAACACCAGCGTGAGGTCGTTGCTGGCATTGCCAATGCCACGCACGAGTTGTGTGGTCGCCGCGGCAATGCCCGCGCCCAAGCGCAATACATCCTGATTGATGCCGCCAAGTGTCTGGGTGGAACTGGTGGAGAACACCGTATCCAGGCCGTCGCCTGCCTCGAAGTCGAGCACATCGAAGCCGTTGCCGAGAAAAATGTTGTCGTTGCCCTGCCCGCCGACATAAAAGTCGTTGCCGCCGGCCCCTGTGAGCGTGTCATTGCCAGCGCCGCCTTGCAGGGCGTCGTCGAACCCCGCTCCCACGATGTAGTCGTTGCCCGCGCCACCCTGGATGCGGTTGGCCTGATCGGCCAGACCGATCAGGGTGTCGTTGCCTGCGGTGCCTGTGTAGATCAACTGACGAATGACCTCGGCGTAGTCCCAGTGGGTTCCGTCGGCAAACTCGATCGTCGATAACCGCGTCGTGCCTTGCAACGAGCTTTGCGCGCTTGCAAAGTACCCTACCAATTTGACCTGATCGCCATCACCGAAGGCCAGGGTCAGATTGTTGCTTTCGGCGCCCAGTCCTCGCACCAAACGGGTTCCTGCGGGAGTGAGGCCCGAGTCTAGGCGCAGCACGTCCCGGTTGACGCCATCGGTCTTGCGCTGCTGACCTATTTCGTCCACTGTGTCTTGGCCATCCCCTTTCCGGAAAAAGACGACATTTGCGCCTGCTCCTAGTTTGAGGTAATCGTTGCCGAGCCCGCCGATGAGTGTGTCGTCAAGATTGCCCGCATAAAGATCGTCGTCACCTGCACTGCCATCGATGCGATTGTTCTCGTTTGCCAGTCCGATCAGTTGGTCATTGCCTGCTGTGCCTTTGTAGATCAACCGGGAAATGACCTGTTCATAGTCCCACTTGGTCCCATCGGTGAACGCGATCAATGACAGTCGTTGCGTTCCTTGGAGTGCTACCGCTGCCGTAAAATAGCCCTTTAGCAGCACCTGATCTCCACCGCCAAACACCAACGTCAGATCGTTGAAACCGCTACCGATGCCGCGCACCAGTTGCGTGCCCGCGACCGTAATGCCGGCACCCAGCCTCAACACGTCATTGTTGACTTGGCCGACTTTGCCCCATTCGTTTGTTTCAAAAACGGTGTCCTGTCCATCGCCGCGTTCGAAGACGATGACATTGGCGCTATCGCCGAGGAAGATGATGTCGTTGCCAACGCCGCCGATCACCACGTCGTTGCCTGCGCCGGTGCTCAGCTCGTTATTGCCCACGCCGCCCAGCAGGATGTCGTTGCCCATGCCACCAAGCACACGGTCGTTGCCGGCGCCGACCCGCACCACGTTTTCGTCATTGGAAGTGCTGCCGTTGCCGATCGAATTGACGTTGCCGAGCGCCGTATTGACATGGAACGGCCGATAGCCAAGCACGGCCACCTGCAAGTCGAAGCCTGAAGCCGTGAGCGTGCCCGTCTTGCGCAGGCTGGTGGCGATACTTTCGCCAGCAGCGCCCATGGCACGCAGGCTATTGCCGAACTCGTCCATCAGGCGTCCGCCATGCGCGGGATCGGCCTGGTAAGCCGCGAGCAATGCTGCGCGCGTGGCCGTCACGTCGAGCGACATGCCTTGCGCCGCTTCGTCCCACGAGACTGTAAGAGTCTTGAAAATTTCCGCGAAGTGCGTCTGCGTCACCAGCTTGCCGTAGACATCCTGCGAGAGCTTTTGCATTGCTGAATTCAACATGGTGCCGGCCATTGGCCTTGGGTCGCCGGTAGCAGCCAACTGACCGAATCGGCTTTGCATGAAGTCTTCCCCAAGGAAGCTTTCCAGCGTATGCAGCGCCCGAGCGTCGATATTTGCGCCCCGACTGTCCGGCGCAATCGCGCTGGCGCCGGTCCAGGCATAGACGATCTGCATGGTCAGACTCTGGCGCACGACAGCGTCGCTTGCGCTCGCGAACTGGCCGACCAGATCTTGAAGGGTGCCGCTGGTATCGCGCGCCATGGCTTGCTGCAGGCTGTACACATTGCCGAAGCCCTGGAGATCGGGCAGTTTCGCGATGGTTGCATCGACGCTCACCAGATCGTTTGCCACGGTGCGGGCGGTGTCGGCGGCGAACCAGACATCGGTCATCGCTCGAATCTGGTCGGTCGAGGTGGTGAAACTGCCGGCCTGCAGGTGCTGGTTGCCATTGGCGTCGGTCACCGTCTGGCTGGTGAAATTCGTCTGGAGGCTCTTGACGCCGGCAGCCGTGAGGCTTGACAACTCGCCTGCATCGACCAAGCCATTGCTGTTGGCATCTTTCCAGACGCGCAGATTCGCAAAGGCGGCATCCTGTGCATCGACTTTTCCGTCGTGGTTGGCGTCCAGATCGCCCAGCGCCGCGAAGCCGTTGGCAGCTTCCTGCCCATTCGCCAACAGCGCGTTGTTGCCGAACAATTCGCGCCCGCTGTCGATCTGGCCGTTGCCGTTGCGGTCCCACACCAGCAATCCATCGTCCTTGCCCACCCAACCTGTGAGTTCACCGAAGCGGTTGGCGTCGTGGTCGAAGTGAATGCCCTGTGCCGTGCCCAGCGTCTCGACGCCGTCTCCGTCCAGATCCAGGATCAAAGGGCTGGCGACTTGGCTCGCCTCAAGAAAGATTTTTTGTATAGATGTGATGAGCCCATCGATCGCTCCAGTCCAGGACTTGCCGTCCGCTGTGGGTAGCAGCATGCTCACGTTGGTCAGCGCCCCCGCACCGTCGTACATCCAGGTCATGGCGCTCATGGGCGCACCGTTGCCGCCGTATTGATACTGGGTGAAGTTGGTGTAGTTCAGCGTGCCGTCACTGCGGATGGACGAAATGCTCTCGTTCTTGGTGAATTGACCGTTTGCATTCCGGGTCCAATACACCTGTA
>JAQGMX010000495.1 GCA_028292145.1 Variovorax sp. | reverse complement strand
TCTTGGTTCCGCGACCGGTCTGCGCCTGAAGTTCGTCGATCCGCATCGACGCCTCGGCCTTGGTCAGCGTTTCGTCGAAGTCGACTTTCGCTTCTTCGGACAGCGTCGCAAGGTACGACTTCTGCGCGCCGGTCATTTCCTCGTCGCCGGTGACCCAGGTCTTCGGGTCTTTTTCCATGTTGCTGTGATCGGCTTCGGCCTGCACGTTCTTGTCGGTCATCGGTAGCTCCTGATGGGGTTTTGAAGCTCTCGATAGTGCCGACCGCCCTGCTGGCTCGTGTAAGCCGACTTCCGCGAAAGCTGTACATCCATACAGCACACGATACATTGCAATTCGGACCACTCTCAAGGCGCGACCCTTTCGGAGGTCTTAGCTTCAATGCTTTCCTACATCACCCAGAAAGCGTCCATGAGCCGCACCATTACTTCACCCGTCGCACCACAAATGTCGCTTCTTCGTCATTCGCAGACGCCAGCCGCTCCGATCGGCGAACAAGTGCCCAAGTCCTACTCACGTGGACGCGTGCCCAACGAATCTGCGCCAGTGAATTCCGACGCCATGCTTCAACGTGTGTCCGCAGCGCTCTTTGGAATACCGTCGGAAAATCGCAGGTCGACCACTGTTCGCGGAGCGCTGATCGGGTACCCCAAACAACCGGTCCCGACCCATCGACTTAATGAGGCTCTCAGGCAGGGTCAGGCGATGGCAGGTGCAGCAGTGCCAGCGCACGACCCATTGTTTGCTCTTGAGATGGCGCTAGCGGCTCAAGTAGCGCCGCTGCGTCTGAATTTTCCGCCTCAGCACCCGTTACATCAGCCGGTGCATCAACCGGTTTAACAGCCCGTGAATCAAGTCGTGCGGTAGCCGGTCGCGCAGCTCATTGCAGCGCAACGGGCGTTTCGACTGCTCTGATACTCGCTAGGCGCGCTGCCGCGGATCGGGCACCGCCGCCATCAACTCCCGCGTATACGCATGCTGCGGCGCATCCAGCACCACTTCCGCATCCCCCTGCTCCACCAGCCGCCCGCGCTGCATCACACCGACGTGATCGCACATGTGCCGGATCACCGCCAGGTTATGGCTGATCAGCAAGTAGGTCAGCCCGAACTCGTCCTGCAGATCGCGCATCAGGTTCAAGACCTGCGCCTGCACCGACACGTCCAGCGACGAGGTTGGCTCGTCGCAGACGATGAATTCCGGCTGGCTCGCCAGCGCCCGTGCGATGGCGATGCGCTGCCGTTGTCCGCCCGAGAACTGATGCGGATACTTGCGCCCGTCGTCCGGAGACATGCGCACGCGGCGCAGCGCTTCGGCGACCCGCGCTGCGGTTTCTTCGGTGCTTCCTGCCAAACCCAGCACCTCGACCGGCTCCGCGATCAGCCGGTCGACGCGCCAGCGCGGATTCAGGCTCGCATACGGATGCTGAAAAATCATCTGGAAGCGCCGGCGCAGCGCAGCCGTCTCCGCCGTGCCTCCCCAGCGGTCGATGCCGTCGAACAGCACCCGTCCGGCCGTCGGCTTCGTCAGGCCGGCGATCATCCGCGCCACGGTCGATTTGCCCGATCCGGATTCGCCGACCAGCCCGAAGGTCGTGCCGCGCACGATGTCGAAATGCACGTCGTCGACGGCGCGCAATACCTTTTTCGGTTGCCGGGCCAGCGTGCGGACCAGCCAGCCGGCCGACAGGTCAAACTCGCGCGCGAGTCCCTGGACCTGAATCAGCGGAGCCGCCAGCGCGGCAGCGGCGCCACTTTCCTTCACCGCCGCCTCGGCAACCGCCGGCGGCAGCGCTGCGTCAGTTGCGATGTCGGCGCCGATCTCCGGCACCGGCAACCGATGCAGCCGCCGATGCACCGACGGAATCGCGGCCATCAGCGCTCGCGTGTACGGCTCGCGCGGATGGTCGAGCACCTCGCGCACCGGACCGGTTTCGAGCACGCGGCCCCGGTACATCACCATGACGCGGTCTGCGGCCTGCGCGATCACGCCCATGTCGTGGGTGATGAGCATCGCAGCCGTTCCGCGCTCGCGGCAGACGCGGCGGAACACGCGGATCACCTGCGCCTGCACCGAAACGTCGAGCGCGGTCGTCGGTTCGTCGGCGATCAGCAGTTCGGGCTCGGCGCACAACGCCAGCGCAATCGCCACGCGCTGGCGCATACCGCCGGAAAACTGGTGCGGGTACTGGTCGAGGCGGGTCGCGGGATCGGGGATTTCCACGTCCGCCAGCAACGCGAGCGCACGCCGCCGCGCTTCCTGCTCCGTCACCGGCAGATGCGTGCGGATGGTTTCGACCAGGTGCCGCCCGATCGTGTAGACCGGGTTCAGGCTGGTCAGCGGATCCTGGAAAACGCTGCCGATATGGCGTCCGCGGATGCGCCGCATGTCTTCGCCGCGCAGCGTGTCGATGCGTTCGCCGTGCAGTTCGACCGAGCCGCTCGCGATGCGACCGGGCGGATCGATGAGGCCGATGACGGCAGCGCCGGTCATCGACTTCCCCGCGCCGGATTCGCCGACCACGCCGAGTATTTCTCCCGGCGCGATGTCGAAGGAAACGCCGTCCAGCACGCGCACGGTGCCGCGATGCGTGTCGAATTCGACGCTCAGGTCGCGGACGCTGAGCACGGGCTTGTTATCTGACGTGCTCATTGGAGTTTTGGATTCAGGGCGTCGCGCAGCCAGTCGGCGACGAGGTTGACCGACAGCGCGAGCGCCAGCAGCACCAGCCCGGGAAAAAGAAGAATCCACCACTCGCCCGAGAACAGGAAACCTTGCCCGATGCGGATCAGCGTGCCGAGCGACGGCTGCGTCGGCGGCAGTCCGACGCCCAGGTACGACAGCGTCGACTCGGCCACGATGGCCAGCGCGAAGCTGATCGCCGCGATCACCAGCACCGGCGCCATCAGGTTGGGCAGGATGTGGTGCCGGAGGATCGCAGTCGGCGAGCGGCCGATGATCTGCGCCGCGGCGACGTAATCCTTGTGCTTCTCGACCAGCACGGCGCCGCGCACCGTGCGCGCGTATTGCACCCAGTCCGAAAGGCCGATGGCAAGGACGATCACGTAGACCGCCATGTCGTCGCGGTACCCGGCCGGCAGCAAGCCGCGCGCGATGCCGAAGATCAACAGCGCGACGAGCAGCACCGGAAAAGTCAGCTGGACATCGGCGATCCGCATCACCAGCGTGTCGAACCAGCCGCCCGCACCACCGGCCACATAACCGGCGGCCAGCCCGAGCGGCACGCCGATGGCCAGCGACAGCGCGATGGCGGACACGCCGACCAGCATCGACATGCGCAGGCCGTACAGGATGGCCGAGAACACGTCGCGGCCCTGGTCGTCGGCGCCGAGCGGGTAGAAAGCGCCGGTCACGCCTTCGCTCCACGGCGGGGTGAAGGCGTCGATCAGGTCGAGATTGGCCGGATCGAACGGATTCTGCCGCGCGATCCACGGCGCGAAGATCGAAGCGACGGCGATCAGCAGCAGCAGGAACGCCGCGATCTGCACGGTGCGCGAACGGGCGAACGCGCGCAGCACAGGCGAATCCGAGTTGCGCCAGCGTTGAGAAGAAGTGTTCATGATTTGCGCAGCCGTGGGTCGACCAGCACATAGAGCAGGTCCACCACCAGATTGATCGTGACGTACAGCAGCGCGATCAGCATCAGGTACGCAGCCACGACAGGCACGTCGACGCCCTGGATCGAGGAGATGAACAGCAGCCCGACGCCCGGCCACTGAAACACCGTCTCCGTCACGATGGCAAACGCGATCAGCGAACCGATCTGCAAGCCGGTGATGGTGATGACCGGAATCAGCGTGTTGCGCAGCGCGTGGCCGAAATGGAGGTCGCGCTCGCGCAGTCCGCGCGCGCGGCCGAAGCGAATGTAGTCGGAACGCAGGACTTCGAGCATCTCGGCGCGCACCAGCCGCATGATCAGCGTCAGCTTGTAGAGGCCGAGCGTGAGTGCGGGCAATATCAGCGAGGCCCAGCCGGACGCGGTGAGCAGGCCGGTGTTCCAGGCGCCGAGCTGCACCGTTTCTCCGCGCCCGAAGGACGGCAGCCAGCGCAATTCGACCGCGAAAAGGTAGATCAGCCCGATGCCGATCAGGAAAGTCGGCAGCGAAACGCCGACCAGCGACACCGTCATGATCGCCCGGCTCACCGCGCTGTCGCGCCTGATCGCCGTGTAGACGCCTAGCGCGACGCCGCCCGTGACAGCGAACACGGCCGCGACAAGCGCCAGTTCCAGCGTGGCCGGCAGCCGTTCGGCGATCAGTTCCGCCACCGGCCGCTTGAGCCGGTACGACACGCCCAGGTCGCCCTGCAGCACGTTGCCGAGATAGCGCACGTACTGCTCCGGCACTGGCCGGTCGAAGCCAAGCTGCGAAATCAGCGCCGTGCGGTCGGCGATGGTCGCGTCTTCGCCCAGCAGGCTGATCGTCGGATCGCCGATGTGGCGAAAGACCAGGAACGAGATGAACGAAACCGCCAGCAGCACCAGCACGGACTGGCCGAGCCGGCGCAACAGATGAACCAGCATCCGCCGCTTACTTCTTGACGACCTTCACGAATTTGAAGAACGGTGTGTTTTCAGGGCTCACCGGAATATCGAACTTCGGCGTCGATGCATACGTCAGCACCTGGTCGTGCAGCGGAATGTAGAAGCGCTCCTGCTGCACCGTCTGCCAGATCGCCTTGATGGTGGCGTCACGCTTGCCCTTGTCGCTTTCCGAAGCGAGCGAAACGATCTTGGCGTCGGTGTCCGGGTTGCTGTAGCCGGTGGCGTTGGTCGGGCCGCGGCCGTCCTTGCCGCGTGTGTGGACGAGGTAATCGAAGATGTACGCCGAGTCGTAGGTCGGAACGCCCCAGCCGAACAGATAGAAGTCGGTGTCGGCCTGGTTGATGGCGGTGCTGTGCAGCGCGATCGGGCGCGCGACGACCGTCGTCTTGATGCCGATGCGGCCGAGGAAGCCGGAGATGGCGGTGCTGATCGCTTCGTCGTTCACATAGCGGTCGTTCGGCGTGTGCAGCGTGAGCCCGAAACCGTTCGGGTAGCCGGCGTCGGCCAGCAGCTTCTTGGCCTGCGCGACGTTCGACTTCGGGTAGGCGGCAAATGCTTTCTCGTAGCCGTTCACGAAACGCGGCGCGATGATGCCCGACGGAATCGACTGGCCGCGCATGACCGCCGTCTTGATGGCGTCGCGGTCGATGGCGAGGTTCATGGCTTCGCGCACCTTCGGGTCCGACAGCGGATTCTTGCCCTTCACGTCGCCGTATTTCAGTTCCTTCGCGCCGACGTTCAGGCCCAGGAAGATCGAGCGGTTTTCCGGCCCTTCGGTGATGTGAAGACGGTTGTCGGCCTTCAGGCGGGCGACGTCTTGCGCGGGCAGATCCTGCAGAAAGTCGACTTCGCCCGAAAGCAATGCCGCGACGCGGGTGGCCGGCGATTTGATCGGCAGGTAGACCAGCTCGGTCACTTCCAGCGGGAACTGGCCGCGGCCCCAGTACTGCGGGAACTGCTTGAGCACGGTGCGCGTGTCGACTTCGCGCGAAGCCAGCGTGTACGGGCCCGTGCCGTTCACGTTGCGGGTAGCGAAGTTCTCGGTCTTGTTCGCGACGTCTTGCGAGGTTTCCGCCTTGTTGGCCTTGGACCAGGCCTCGCTCATGATGAACAGATTCGTCAGATTGTTCGGGAAGATCAGGTTCGGGCCCTTGGTCTTCACGCGGACGGTGAGCGGATCGACCTTGGTGATCGTGTCGACCGATGACAGCAGCGATTTGAGCTGCGAAGTCGGCGCCTGCGCGCGTTTGAGGGAGAAGACGACGTCATCGGCCGTCAGAAGCGTGCCGTCATGGAACTTGACGCCGGGGCGTAGCTTGAATTCCCAGACGGTCGGGTCAGAGGTCAACGTCCACGACGTGGCGATGGCGCCCTGAAGCTTGCCGTCGTATGTGCGGATCAGCAGCGGCTCATACAACTGGTGCAAAAGATTGAAATTGGTGCCGGTGTTGACGGCATGCGGATCGAGCGTGGCGGGATCGGCACTGCGCGCCCAGCGAATGGTTTCGGCTTGCACGGCGACGGCTTGCAGAAGACCAGCGGCCAGCATCGTTGTGACCAGAAGTTTGCGAATCATGGAAAGCCTTGTAGAGATAAAAGAAGTCTATGGATTGCCGCACGGGCCGCAAACGACTTATTACCAATATACAAAGACACCAGACGTTTCAGCGGGCTTATCCCCGCTCGGCGACTGGCTACTTAGGCGCCGAAAGCAATTCGACAGCGTCCGGCCGGTTGCCGCGCTTTGCAAAATCCAATGCCGTCATGCCCTGCTGATTCTTCATCGCCGTATCTGCACCTTCATCGAGCAACAATTTGACGCTCGCACCAGAACCGTACATTGCAGCCATCATCAGCGGCGTCGTTCCATTGGGCGACGGTGCGTCGATGAACGCGTATTTATCAAGCAGCAATTTCATGATCGCGACCTGACCGCTGCTCGCCGCGTAATGCAGCGGCGTCCAGCCGGGTTTGTTGATATCGGCATCCCGCGCGATTAGCTTCTCGACCAGATCCTGCTGGCCTTTGATTGCGGCAAGCATGAGTGGACTTTCGTCGTTCTCGTTGCGCGCTTCGACATTGGTTTTCGGCGATGCCAGCAATGCGTCGATGACGCGCGGCGACGGTTCGCGCAGTGCGACCAGCAAGCCGGTCTGGCCCTTGTCATCGCGGGTATTCGGGTCGAAACCGCGCTGGATCAGATTCCTGACGCCGCTGGCGTTGTCGCCGCGGACCGCCCGGAAGAAATCGACTGTCGTGTCGGCATGCGCCGCGAAAGATGCAGCCAGAACAAGAAGGTACGACGACTTCTTCAAGAATTGGATGAACATTGAATGCCTGAAAAGAGGGTTTCGAAATTGGCGCTCGTGGCCTCGGCGACCGCTTCGACGGACATCCCGCGAAGCTCCGCAATCTGCTTGGCAACGAACGGCACATACGCCGGACTGTTCGTCTTGCCGCGGTAGGGAATCGGCGCGAGGAACGGGCTGTCCGTCTCGATCAGCATGCGGTCCAGCGGGACGAAAGCGGCGACATCGCGAATATCCTGGGCTTTCTTGAAAGTCAGGATGCCCGAGAAAGAAATATAGAAACCCAGGTCGAGCGCCACACGCGCGACTTCCGCAGTTTCGGTGAAGCAATGGAAAACGCCGCCGACAGAACCCTGTCGGCCGTCTTCGCCCTCTTCCTTCAATATCGCCAGCGTGTCCGCCGACGCATCGCGGGTATGAATGACCAGCGGCTTTTTCACCTGCTGCGCTGCACGGATATGAACGCGGAACCGGTCGCGCTGCCATTCCATGTCCGCAATGGTGCGGCCGCCTTTGCGCTCGGCCATCTGGTAATAGTCCAGACCGGTTTCGCCGATCGCTATGACTTTGGGCATTGCGGAGCGTCGCACCAGATCGTCGATGCTCGGTTCGGCAATGTCTTCGTTATCCGGATGCACGCCGACGCTCGCCCAGAAATTATCGAATCGCGCGGCCAAGGATTGAACGGCATCGAATTCCTCCAGCGTGGTGCAGATGCAAAGCGCACGGTCGACCTGCGCTTCGGCCATTGCGGCGCGAACCCGATCGATGTTGTCGACGAGTTCGGGATACGTGAGGTGACAGTGGGAATCTGTGAACATGTGCTGCGCGCCGGCTGAGCGGCGCAATAAAGTCAGGAAGACCGACCGCGGTCGAGCCCCGACTGTGACTCAAATGGTCTGGGTCGGTCGGTCGGAGGCCATGGCGGCGCCGAGTGCTTCTTCGATGCGCGCCTTGAGCTGGCGGGATTTCTCGTCAGCCGGAAAGCGGATACCGACACCGGGAGCGCGGCTGCCAGCCGCACGGGCCGGCGTGATCCACGCGACCTTGCCGGCCACCGGATAGCGCTGCGGATCGTCGGGCAGCGTCAGAAGAACGTAGACATCGTCACCCAGCCGGTACTCGCGCGACGTAGGGATGAAGATGCCGCCTTCGGCAAACAGCGGGATGTACGCGGCGTACAAAGCGCCCTTCTCCTTGATCGCCAGCTGAATCACGCTGGGGCGCGGAGAAAGCGAAGGATTGTTGGAGATCGGTGTGTTCATGGGCGACCGGGCGAGTTTAGGGCGCTTCGCGCCTCGCTCACCAACGCTTCCAGCATCAACCCGGCGTTGAAAGGATGCTCTGC
>JAQGMX010000483.1 GCA_028292145.1 Variovorax sp. | reverse complement strand
ACAGATCGGCCTCCAGCAGCGGCTCGGCCAACCGATCGTGATCGACAACAAACCTGGCGCCAACAGCCTGATCGGCGTCGATGCGGTGGCCAAGTCGGCGCCGGACGGCTACACCTTCGGCGTGGTGATCGCGGCCTATTCGGCCAACACGACGTTGTATCCCAAGCTTCCGTACGACCCGGCAAAGGATCTGATCGGCGTTTCGCTGATGGGTATCTCGCCGCTGCTGGCCGCCGTGAACAACGACGCGCCTTTCAAGACGGGCCAGGAGCTGATCGCCTACGCGCGCGCCAATCCCGGCAAGCTCAGCTTCGGCTCGTCCGGCAACGGCTCGGCCGCACACCTGACCAGCGAACTCTGGAAATCGCTGACGCAGACCTACATGACGCACATTCCGTACCGCGGCGCGGTGCCGGCGCTGACCGACCTGATGGGCGGCCAGATCCAGCTGTTCCTGGACGCACCGACCGGCCTGATCAACCAGGCGAAGGCGGGAAAGATCCGGCTGATCGGTGTGGCCGGCGACAAGCGCCTGCCGGCTGTGCCCGATGTACCGACCTTCATCGAACAGGGTTTTGCGGGCTTTACCGGCAGCACCTGGGCCGGGATGATCGCGCCGGCGGGCACGCCGCCGGACATCGTCAAGCGCATGTCCGACGAAGTGGCGCGCATCATCAAGAGCGAGGAGACGCGCGCGAAGCTCGATGCGATGGGCACTTTCCCTGTCGGCAGCACGCCGCAGGAATTTGACGCCTTCATCGCCGCCGAAACGAAGAAGTGGGCGACGGTGATCAAGACCGCGGGTGTGAAGGCCGACTGAGCCCGGCCCGCGCGACGTTCCAAGCGTTGATTACAGCGACGACTCCAGCATCTGCCAATAATCGTCTCGTGTCGCCAACCGGGGGTTGGTCTTGTGGCAATGGTCCGCCATCGCGCCGTCGATCACCTGCTCGAAGATCGCCGGCGTCACGCCGACTTCCGCCAGACCGCCTGGCAAACCCAGCCTCGCGGCCATGTCGCGGATCGCTTCGCCGACATCGCCGGCCGAATCGAGGTTCATCGCGCGCGCCATGCGCTCCAGGCGCCGGTCTTTCTGCACCGACTCCGCGCCGGCGTTGAAGCGGATCACCGCTGGCAGAAACAGCGCGTTGAGCGTGCCGTGATGCAAACGCGGGTCGACGCCGCCCAGGCTGTGGCTCAGCGAATGCACGCAGCCCAGGCCTTTCTGGAACGCCATCGCGCCCTGCATCGAGGCGCTCATCAGGTTCAGGCGCGCCTCCCGGTCGCTGCCGTCCTTGGTCGCGCGCTCGATGTGGCCCCAGGCGCGTTCCAGCCCGTCGAGCGCGATGCCGTCGGCCGGCGGGTTGAAGGCGGCCGACATGAAGGTTTCCATGCAGTGGGCGATGGCGTCCATGCCGGTCGCGGCGGTGAGCTTGGGCGGCAGGCCGAGCGTGAGTTCGGGGTCGCAGATGGCGGCCTTCGGCATGATGAACCAGCTGTGGAAGCCGAGCTTGCGGTGGTCGTCCACGATGATGATCGCGCCGCGCGCCACTTCGCTGCCGGTGCCGCTGGTGGTCGGCACGGCGATCAGCGGCACGACGTTTTCGGTGATCTTCGGCGAGCCGCCTTCGATGGTGGCGTAGGTCTTGAGCGGGCCTTCGTGCGTCGCGGCGATCGCCACGCCCTTGGCGCAGTCGATGGCAGAGCCGCCGCCGACCGCGATCAGCCCGTCGCAGCGGCCGTGCCGGTAGGCCTCGACGGCGGCGCGCACCGAGGCCTCGGTCGGGTTCGACGGCGTGCCGTCGAACACCGTCACCGCCATGTCGCCGAGCGCATCGAGCGCCTTCTGCAGCACGCCGGCCGCGCGCACGCCGGCGTCGGTCACGATCATCGGGCGGTCGATGCCGATGCGCGCGCATTCGCTGGCGAGCAGGCGGATCGCGCCGAACTCGAACTGGATCTGGGTCAGGTACTGGATGAGGGCCATGGTCTTGGGTGTGAGAGTGGGCTCGCCCGTGGGCGGTAGGATTTGCGAACTTTCGAATCCAGAGAATTTAGCAACAGGAACGCCGCTTGCCCATGAACAAAACCCTTGCCACTGTCCCTCCCGGCACAGCGGCATTGACGCCGCGGATGGCCGACGTCGTCGAAAGAATGACCCGCGCCCGGCATCCGGCGCTGAACACGCTCACAGCCGACGAAGCCCGCGCTTCCTATGAAAAAGGCGCCGGCGTGCTCGAAGTGCCGAAACCGCCACTCGCAAGAATTGAGGATTTCACGATCCCGGCCCGCGACGGTTTTGCGCTGCCGGCGCGGCTTTATGCGCCTTCCGATGCGGTGCTGCCAGTACTGCTGTACTTCCACGGCGGCGGTTTCACCATCGGCAGCATCGCGACGCACGACACGCTGTGTCGCGTGCTGGCGAGCCGCAGCGGCTGCGCGGTGGTGTCGCTCGACTACCGCCTCGCGCCCGCGCACAAGTTTCCGACGGCCTCCGACGACGCCTGGGACGCATTGCAGTTCCTGGCGCGCGAGGCGACATCGCTGGGGCTCGACGGCAGCCGGATCGCCGTCGGCGGCGACAGCGCGGGCGGTACACTGGCGGCGGTCTGCGCGGTGATGGCGCGCGATGCGGGCATTCCGATCGCGCTGCAGATGCTGTTCTACCCCGGCACCACCGCGCACCAGGACACGCCGTCCCACGCCCGCTATGCCTGCGGACCGCTGCTCGACGAGCCGCTGATCAGCTGGTTCTTCGACCAGTACGTGCGGACGCGCGCCGACCGCGACGACTGGCGCTTTGCGCCGCTGAACGCCGACGATGTCGAGGGCGTGGCGCCCGCATGGATCGGGCTGGCCGAAGCCGACCCGCTGCTCGATGAAGGCATCGCCTACGCCGACAAGCTTCGCGCGGCCGGCGTGCCAGTCGATCTGGAGATCTACCGCGGCGTGATCCACGAATTCATCAAGATGGGCCGCGCCGTGCCGGAGGCGCTGCAGGCGCATGCCGACGCGGCGCGCGCGATGCGGGAGGCTTTGCAGCCATGAACGAAACTGAATTGAAACGCAGCGATTTCCGCTTTTTCCACCGCCTGCGCGTGCGCTGGGCCGAAATCGACGCGCAGAAGATCGTCTTCAACGCGCACTACCTGATGTATTTCGACACCGCGATTTCCGACTACTGGCGCGCGTTGGCCTTGCCGTACGACGAGTCGATGCGTGCCCTGGAAGGCGATGTCTACGTCAAGAAGGCGACGATCGAGTTCCACGCGTCCGCGCGCGTGGACGACGTGCTCGATATCGGAATGCGGTGCCGGCGCATCGGCAACTCGTCCATCGTGTTCAACGGCGCGTTGTTCCGCGGCGACGAGAAGCTGGTGGACTGCGAGCTCGTCTACGTTTTCGCCGATCCGGCAACGCAGACTTCGCGACCGGTGCCGCCCGCGTTCCGGGCGATGCTCGAAGGCTACGAGTCCGGCGCGCCGACCTACGCCGTCGTCACCGGCGACTGGCAGCAGCTTGGCCGCGAAGCCGGCGCGTTGCGGCGCGCGGTCTTCGTCAAGGAGCAGCGGATTCCCGAAGAACTGGAATGGGACGAATTTGACGCCACCGCGCTGCATGCGGTCGCGCGCAACGGGCTCGGTCGCGTCGTGGGCACGGCGCGGCTGGTGGCGGGAGGGCCGAAGCTCGGGCGCATCGGACGGATGGCGGTGCACCGGGTGCTGCGCGGCGGCGGCATCGGCGCGGACGTGCTGCGTGCGCTCGAGGACGCGGCGCGCGCGCGCGGCGACACGGAAACGATGCTGCACGCGCAACGCAGCGCCGAATCGTTCTACCGCCGCGCCGGCTATGCGCCGCACGGCGAGCCTTTCGACGAGGCCGGTATCGCGCACATCGAGATGCGCAAGTCGCTGGTTTGATCTTCGATGGGACTGCGCACCCGGATCGTCGCGCTGGCCGTGGTGCCGCTCCTGGTCGCGCTGCTGCTGGTGGCGGCGGCCGTGTATTACCAGGAGCGCGACCTGGCGGCGCGGGAGCGCGCGTTGGTCGAGCACAGCCTGCTGGCGCAGCGACGGTCGGAGCTGCGCAGTTACGTCGAACTGGCGGTCAGCACCGTGCGCCCGCTGTACGACACCGGCCGCGACGACGAGCAGACGCGCGACGAAGCGCTTCGCCGACTGGCTGCGCTGGACTACGGCAACGACGGCTACTTTTTCGTCTACGACATGCAGGGCCGCTCGCTGATGCA
>JAQGMX010000232.1 GCA_028292145.1 Variovorax sp. | reverse complement strand
GCCTTGCCGTCGCAAACCTTGCCTCCCAGCGCGCTCTCGAAACAGCGATGCGGACTGCCCCGCGTTGACGACGAAAAGCTCAGTCTTCCGCGTCCTTCTCTTCGCCCGGCTGCTGCTCGAGCTTCTTGTTCGTCACTTCCTTCATCATCTTTTCGCCCTTGACGTCCCGGCCGTCGTTAGGCACCGCTTCCTCACGGGTGATCTCCGGTTCTTCGTTGATGCCGGACTTCTTATGCTCTGCGGGTGCTGCCATGGAATCGATCTCCTGAAGATTGCAAAACACGATTGTTTCGTCGCACCTGCCGATGCACGGTTCAGGCGATGGCCTCGACCGTCGTCAGCCGATACCGACAGTCGCACCTCACTCTCGCTGCAGATGCGGATGCTTCGCAAACAGTTCCGCCGCCCAATCGACGAACGCCCGCACCTTGGCGCTCAGGTGGCGGTTCGGCGGATACACCACGTAGACCGGCAGCGGATCGCGCGTCCAGTCCGGCAGCACCTGTACCAGCGAACCGCTCTCGATGTGGGGCTGCGCGATGAAGGTGACCATCTGCGAGATGCCGAGCCCGGCGAGCACCGCGTTGGTGTGCGCCTTGGTTTCATTGATCGCGATCTTGTACGGCATCGTCAGCTCGATCCGCTCGCCGTCCTTGTTGAACTCGTGCGGATACATGCGCCGCGTGCTGCCGGAAAACTGGTTCACGAGCCTGTGTCCCTTGCTCTCCAGATCGTGCGGATGCACCGGTACGCCGTGCCGCTTCAGATAGCCGGGCGACGCAGTGATGATGAAGGGTAGATGACCGATGCGGCGCGCGACCAGCGACTGGTCGGTCACTTCGCCGATGCGGATCACGCAGTCGACGTTGTCGGCAACCAGATCGATCACGCGGTCGCTCACGCCGAGGTCGAGCTGGATGTCCGGAAAGCGGTCGTAAAAAGTCGACAGTGCAGGAATCAGGACCAGACTTGCCGTCGCGGAGCCGACATCGATGCGTAGTCGTCCCTGCGGCGTGGCCTGCGCGTTGGTCATGCTGGCGTCGAGGTCGTCGAGATCGACCAGCAGGCGCGATGCGCGCTCGTAATAGGCGGCGCCGTCGGCCGTCACGGTGACGCGGCGCGTGGTGCGGTTGAGCAACTTCACGCGCACCCGCGCTTCGAGCGCCTGAATCTGCTTGGTCACCGTGCCTTTGGGAAGCGCCAGCGAATCCGCCGCGCGCGTGAAGCTACCGGACTCCACGACCCGGGCGAAGATCCGCATTGCCTGGATCTGGTCCATGTGTTCGGTTCCTCTGCACTCGTTCTTGTAGGTGCAGCCTTGCGCTGCATGCGAGCAATTCTCACATGGCGGCGAGCGCGATTGTGATCAGAGTGGAAACAGTGCGCTGCACTTGGGGGTGCCCGTGCACCGTCCCGGACCCGTACATTTACTACACCGCTCCAAGCAGACCCACCATGTCCAGCTCTTCATCGCCCCGCACAGCCGATACAGCCGCTCATCCGGCAGTCGCTGTCGTGTCGCAGACTGCGCTGCAAGCAGTCGAGAACGACATCGTGATCGAACTGCCGGGGCGCGAGCCCGTCAAGGCGCGCACCTACGGCGTCCGTACGGGGCGCGTCGCGGCCGGTACGCCGGCTCAGCCGCTGGTCCTGCACTTTCACGGCGGCAACTTCGCCTGCGGAGATCTGGATGACGGGCGCTGCGTGTCCCGCCTGCTGGTCGAGGCCGGCGCTGCTGTGGTGTCGATGGCTTATCCGCTGGCGCCGCTGCATCCGTTCCCAGATGCGATCGAGGTCGGCTACGAAGCGCTCGGCTGGCTCTACAAGCAGCGTGCCAAATTTGCGGGCAAGGGTGCACAGGTCTATCTGGCCGGCGAAGAGGCCGGCGGCAACCTGGCGGCATCGCTGGCGCTGATCGCGCGTGATCGCGCCCATCCGCCGCTCGCCGGGCAACTGCTGTTGTCGCCGATGCTCGACCCGTGTGTCGGTACCGCGTCGATGCGTGACGCGACGCCTGACAGCGTCGAGGTGACTGATTGCAAATACTTCAAGGGCTGGAAGGACTACCTCAAGTGCCCGCGCGATGCCGAGCATCCGTACGCCGTTCCCGGCTCGGCGCGTCGATTGGCCGATCTGGCACCGACGCTGGTGCTGACCGGCCAGGACGACCCGATGCGCGACGAGGCCCTGAGCTATGCCAAGCGGCTGCAGGACGCTGGCATCCCGGTGCGCAGCCAGGTGCTCTCAAGTGCCCAGGGCTGGCCCGAGGCGCTGGCCGATCCGGCGACCGCCGATTCCGCCTGTCCATGTTCCGCGTCGGTGCTGCAGCAGTTCCGACTGTTCTTCGAGACAACGCAGCCGCCGCGATAGGCGCCTGACGCAAGCGCTCCGACCGGTTCGGGCGCTTCTTTTTTCGACTTTCGACCCATCGGGCTGCCGACCGAAAAGGCAGCAGCCCGGGCCGCCGCATTGCCTTCCATTTCTTGTATTTCCGAATAAGTCACCGAGGAGTCCACCATGTCCAACAACTTCGCCAACCAACTGTCCGCCGTCGCCCGTCGCAGCGTCTGGCCCACCATCACGGCGCTGACCGCCATCGCGGCGGTCGCATCCGCGCTGTTCGGGCTCCAGAGCGCCGATGCCAGCGTGCCGGCCGCCGCACCGCCGGCGCCGACGGTGTCTGTCGCCACGGTCGCGCAGACCGAGATCACCGAATGGGACGAGTTCTCCGGACGGCTTGAGGCCGTGGAGCGGGTCGACGTGCGCTCGCGCGTTGCCGGTGCGCTGCTGGCGGTGCATTTCAAGGAAGGCTCGCTGGTCAAGAAGGGCGATCTGCTGATCACCATCGATCCGGCGCCGTATGCGGCCGAAGTTGACCGTGCCGAAGCGCAGGTCGCGTCGGCACAGGCTCGCGCCTCGTTCAGCCGCAGCGAGCAGGAGCGCTCGCGCCGCCTTTGGGAAGAAAAGGCCATCGCCCAGCGCGAATACGACGAGCGCGCCAACGCCGGGCGCGAAGCCGAAGCCAGCCTGCGTGCGGCGCAAGCTTCGCTGCAGACGGCGCGCCTCAGCTTGAGCTATACGCAAGTGCGTGCGCCGGTGGCGGGCCGCGTCGGCCGGCTCGACGTGACGGTCGGCAATCTGGTTTCGGCCGGTCCCGGCGCGCCGGTGCTGACGACGCTGGTGTCGGTCAGCCCGATCTACGCGAGTTTCGATGCCGATGAGCAGATCGTCGGCCGCGCGCTCAAAGACACGGCGACCGCCAACGGCGCCCGCACCGAGCTCGACCGCATTCCCGTGCAGATGGGCACCGCCGCCAGCACCGGCACGCCTTTCGAAGGCAAGCTGCAGCTGATCGACAACCAGGTCGATGCCCGCAGCGGCACCGTGCGCGTGCGCGCCGCCTTCGACAACAAGGACGGTTCGCTCATTCCCGGCCAGTTCGCCCGCATCCGCATGGGCCAGGCGCACAGCAGCCAGGTCTTTCTGGTGAGCGAGCGCGCGATCGGCACCGACCAGAGCAAGAAGTTCGTGCTGGTCGTGAACGCCGACAACAAGGCCGAGTACCGCGAAGTCACGCTCGGCGCGCCGGCCAACGGGCTGCGCGTCGTCAGCGCCGGCCTGAAAACAGGGGAGCGCGTGATCGTCAATGGCCTGCAGCACGTGCGTCCCGGTTCCGTGGTCACGCCGCAGCCGGTGCCGATGGAGGCCAGGGCGCCCAACGCCTCGCCGGTGCCGGCGAAGCTGGCCTCCAATTCCTGATCAGCTGACCGAGCGTCACCATGAACTTCTCCAAATTCTTCATCGACCGACCGATCTTTGCCGGCGTCCTGTCGGTGCTGATGGTCATCGCCGGCCTGGTCGCCTTGCGCGGCCTGCCGATCTCCGAATACCCCGAAGTCGCGCCGCCCTCCGTGGTGGTGCGCGCGCAGTACCCGGGCGCCAACCCGAAGGTGATCGCCGAGACCGTCGCCACGCCGATCGAGGAACAGATCAACGGCGTCGAAGGCATGCTCTACATGGGCAGCCAGGCGACCACCGACGGCGTCATGACGCTGACCGTGACCTTCAGGCTGGGCACCGATCCGGACAAGGCGCAGCAGCTGGTGCAGAACCGCGTCGCGCAGGCCGAACCGCGGCTTCCTGAAGAAGTGCGGCGGCTCGGCATCACGACCATCAAAAGCGCACCCGACCTGACGATGGTCGTGCACATGGTGTCGCCCAACGGACGCTACGACATCAATTACCTGCGCAACTATGCGGTTCTGAACGTCAAGGACCGGCTGGCGCGCATCGGCGGCGTCGGCCAGGTGCAGATCTTCGGCGGCGGCGACTACGCGATGCGCGTCTGGCTCGATCCGCAGAAGGTGGCGCAACGCGGACTTTCCGCCAGCGACGTGGTGGCTGCGATCCGCGGTCAGAACATCCAGGCCGCAGCCGGCGTGGTCGGCGCTTCGCCGGGGTTGAACGGCGTCGACATGCAGTTGTCGATCAATGCGCAGGGCCGCCTGCAGAGCGAGGAAGAATTCGGCGACATCATCGTCAAGACCGGCACCGACGGCGGTGCGACGCAGGTCACGCGGTTGCGCGACATCGGCCGGCTGGAGATGGGTGCGGCCGACTATTCGCTGCGCTCGCTGCTGAACAACGATGCAGCGGTCGGCATGGGCGTGTTCCAGTCGCCGGGCTCGAATGCGCTGGACATCTCAAGCAACGTTCGCGCGACGATGGACGATCTCGCCAAGAGCATGCCCGAGGGCGTGGAATACCGAATCGCCTACGACCCGACGCAGTTCGTGCGGGCGTCGATCGAATCCGTGATCCACACGCTGCTCGAAGCCATCGCGCTGGTGGTGCTGGTGGTGATCCTGTTCCTGCAGACCTGGCGCGCTTCGATCATTCCGCTGCTGGCTGTGCCGGTGTCGGTGGTCGGCACGTTTGCGGTGCTGCATGTGCTGGGCTTCTCGATCAATGCGCTCTCGCTGTTCGGGCTGGTGCTGGCGATCGGCATCGTGGTCGACGACGCCATCGTGGTGGTGGAGAACGTCGAGCGGAACATCGAGTCCGGCCTGTCGCCGCGCGAGGCGACCTACAAGGCGATGCGCGAAGTGTCGGGGCCCATCGTCGCCATCGCGCTGGTGCTGGTTGCGGTGTTCGTGCCGCTGGCTTTCATCAGCGGGCTGACCGGTCAGTTCTACAAGCAGTTCGCGGTGACCATCGCGATCTCGACGGTGATCTCGGCGATCAATTCGCTGACCTTGTCGCCAGCGCTCGCCGCCTTGCTGCTGCGCGGCCATGACCAGCCCAAGGACGCCCTCACCCGCGGCATGGACAAGGCCTTTGGCTGGCTGTTCCGCGGCTTCAACAAGCTGTTCCATCGCGGTTCCGAGGCCTACAGCGGCGGCGTGAAGGGCGTGATCTCGCGCAAGACGCTGATGCTGGTGATCTACCTCGCGCTGATCGGCGTGACTTTCGGGCTCTTCAAGGTGGTGCCGGGCGGGTTCGTTCCGGCGCAGGACAAGCAGTACCTGATCGGCTTCGCGCAGCTGCCCGACGGCGCCACGCTCGACCGCACCGAAGACGTGATCCATCGCATGGGCGAGCTCGTCAAGAAGAATCCGAACGTGGAAGACGCGCTGGCATTTCCCGGCCTGTCGATCAACGGCTTCACCAACAGTTCGAATTCGGGCGTGGTCTTCGTGACGCTGAAGCCGTTCGACCAACGCAAGAAGAAGGACCAGAGCGGCGGCGCGGTCGCGGGTCAGTTGAACCAGGCTTTTGCGGGCATCCAGGATGCGTTCATCGTGATGTTCCCGCCGCCGCCGGTGGCAGGCCTCGGCACCACGGGCGGCTTCAAGCTGCAGCTGGAAGACCGCGCCTCGCTCGGCTACGACCAGATGGATGCGGCGGTCAAGGCCTTCATGGGCAAGGCGCGCCAGTCTCCCGAACTCGCCGGCATGTTCACCAGTTGGCAGGTCAACGTGCCGCAGCTCTACGCCGACATCGACCGCACCAAGGCGCGTCAGCTCGGCGTGCCGGTGACCGACATCTTCGACACGATGCAGATCTACCTCGGCAGCCTGTATGCGAACGATTTCAACAAGTTCGGCCGTACGTACTCGGTGCGGGTCCAGGCCGATGCGCCTTATCGTGCCCGCGCCGAAGACGTCGGCCTGCTGAAGGTGCGTTCGACGACCGGCGAAATGGTGCCGCTCTCGGCGCTGATGAAGGTCAACGCCAGCTTCGGCCCCGAGCGCGCCATGCGCTACAACGGCTACCTGTCCGCCGACATCAACGGCGGTCCGGCCCCCGGCGTTTCGTCGGGCCAGGCGCAGGACGCCATCGAGCGCATCGCCGCCGAGACGCTGCCCAAGGGCATCAGTTACGAATGGACCGAGCTGACGTACCAGGAAATCCTGGCCGGCAACTCCGCCTTCCTGGTGTTTCCGCTGGCGATCCTGCTGGTGTTCCTGGTGCTGGCCGCGCAGTACGAAAGCCTCACGTTGCCGCTGTCGATCATCCTGATCGTGCCGATGGGCCTGCTCGCCGCGATGACCGGCGTCTGGATATCGGGAGGTGACAACAACGTCTTCACGCAGATAGGGCTGATCGTGCTGGTCGGGCTGAGCGCAAAGAACGCCATCCTGATCGTCGAATTCGCCCGCGAGCTTGAATTTGCCGGTCGAACGCCCGTTCAGGCCGCGATCGAAGCCAGCCGCCTGCGGTTGCGCCCGATCCTGATGACTTCGCTGGCTTTCGTGATGGGTGTGCTGCCGCTGGTGCTTTCGACCGGTGCCGGTGCCGAGATGCGCAGCGCGATGGGCGTGGCTGTGTTCTCCGGAATGATCGGCGTGACGGCCTTCGGCCTGTTCCTGACGCCGGTGTTCTACGTCACGCTGCGCAAGCTGGCCGGCAACAAACCGTTGAAGCAGCACGGCGAAGTGCCGCACGACGTGGAGGCGTTCGCGCCGCCGGGCGACCTTTCGGTGTCGCATGCCGTTCACGGCGCGCCGGCCAACCAAGGAATCTGATCATGAGCAAGCTGAAATTCTCCAACGGCCCGACGCTGCGCGCAGCCTGGCTTCCCCTGGTCGCGGCGCTGGTGCTCGCCGGTTGCGCATCGACGGCATCCGTCGCGCCGGAAACCGAGACGCCGCAGCAATTCAAGGAACTGACGGCGGCGCAGGCCGGCCAGACCGCTGCGCCGGTGCAGGTCGCGGGCGACTGGTGGCGCGCGTTCAACGATCCGGCGCTCGATGCGCTGGTCGAGCGTGCGGCGGCCCGCAACACCGACATCCGGCAGGCGGCAGCCCGTTTGGCCGAGGCGCGCGCCCTGGCGCGGACGGTCGATTCCAGCCGCTCGGTGCAGGCGAGCCTGGGCGCTGGTGCCAATCGTGCGGCGGGCATCGACCGTACCACCGACGGGCGCCCCGGCACGCTGATCAACGCCGGCGCGAACGTGTCGTACGAGCTCGACCTGTTCGGCCGGCTTTCCGGCGCGAGCAACGCCGCAGCCTTGGACGCCGCTTCGCGCGAAGCGTTGCTGCAGAGCGCCCGGCTGATCGTGCAGGCCGAGGTGGCGCAGCGCTACCTCCAGCTGCGCGCCATCGATGCCGAACGCGAGTTGATGCGCGAAACCGTGGCCGCCTACCGTGGCACGCTCGACCTGACCGAACGCCGCGAACGCGCCGGCGACCTGGCCGAGCTCGATGTCGCCCGTGTGCAAACCGAACTCGCGTCGACCGAATCCGATGCGCTCGCGCTCGACCGCCAGCGCGCCCTGATCGAGCACGCGCTGGCCGTGCTGACCGGCGATGCCGCATCGGACTTCAGCCTTGCCGCGGGCGAATGGACGACCGCGTTGCCGTCGATTCCTGCGGGTGTGCCGTCGACCGTGCTGGCGCGTCGGCCAGACGTTGCCGCGGCACAGAAGACGGTGATGGCGGCGCAGGCGCGGGTCGGCGTGGCGCAGACGGCCTGGTTCCCGAGCATCTCGCTGACAGGTGCCGGCGGCTTCGCGTCGCCGGATCTTGGCGACCTGTTCAAGTGGTCGGCGCGGTCGTGGGGCATCGGCGCGCTGC
>JAQGMX010000227.1 GCA_028292145.1 Variovorax sp. | reverse complement strand
CTGCTGCGTTTCCAGCGCGGCCAGCGCATGGCGCGCGTGGTTCACGACGGCGGCCGGCATGCCCGCCAGCCGAGCCACCTGGATGCCGTAGCTGCGGCTCGCCGGTCCGGGCTGGATCTCGTGCAGGAAGACGATGTCGGCGCCGGCCCCTTCATCGCCAACGACTGCAGGCTCGACTCGCGACGGCGCATGCTCGTCATCACCGGCCCCAACATGGGCGGCAAGTCGACCTACATGCGGCAGGTGGCCCTGATCTGCCTGCTGGCGTCGGTCGGCTCGTACGTGCCGGCGCAGGCCTGCCGGCTGGGCCCGATGGACGCGATCCACACCCGCATCGGCGCGGCCGACGACCTGGCCAACGCGCAGTCCACCTTCATGCTGGAGATGACCGAAGCGGCGCAGATCCTGCACGCGGCCACGGCGCACAGCCTGGTGCTGATGGACGAAATCGGCCGTGGCACCAGCACTTTCGACGGTCTGGCGCTAGCTGCGGGCATCGCGGCGCAGCTGCACGACCGCACGAAGGCTTTCACGCTGTTCGCGACGCACTATTTCGAGCTGACCGAGTTTCCGGCGACGCACCACGGCGCGGTGAACATGCACGTCAGCGCGACCGAAAGCATGGGCAAGGGAGGCAAAGACATCGTCTTTTTGCACGAAATGCAGCCCGGCCCGGCGAGCAAGAGCTACGGCATCCAGGTCGCGCGGCTGGCGGGCATGCCGGCGGCCGTGGTCAACCACGCGCGGCAGGCGCTCGAGGCACTGGAGGCGCAGCAGACGCAGTCGCGCGCGCAAGTCGACCTGTTTGCGGCGCCGCCCGCAGCCGAGGTTCGGGAGGACAGCGCCGTAGAATCCGCCCTTGCAGCACTCAACCTCGACGCCATGAGCCCGAGAGAGGCGCTCGAAGCGCTCTACACACTCCAGAAACTGAACCCGCGAACACCATGACTTACTGTGTAGGCATCAAACTCAACGCCGGCCTCGTCTTCCTTTCCGACTCGCGCACCAACGCGGGCGTCGATCACATCAGCACTTTCCGCAAGATGATCGTGTACGAGCAGCCCGGCGACCGCGTCATGACGCTGCTGTCGGCGGGCAACCTGAGCATCTCCCAATCGGTCCGCGAAATCCTTCAGATCGAAGAACTCCGCGAAACCACCGAAGACGGCAAGGTCGGCCCGCCGATCACCATCTGGAATGCCAAGAGCATGTTCGACGCCGCGCGCGTGCTCGGCTCGGCCGTGCGCCATGTCTACGACCGCGATGCCGAGGCGCTCAAGCACGCCGGGCTCGATTTCAACGTGTCCTTCATCTTCGGCGGCCAGGTGGCCGGCGAAGGCATGCGGCTGTTCCTGGTCTATTCGGCCGGCAACTTCATCGAAGCGACGAACGAGACGCCCTACTTCCAGGTCGGCGAGTCGAAATACGGCAAACCGGTGCTCGACCGCGTGCTGACGCCCGACACGCCGCTCGACGAAGCCGCCAAGTGCGCGCTGGTGTCGATGGATTCGACGATGAAGTCCAACCTGTCGGTCGGCCTGCCGCTCGATCTGGTGGTGTACGAAGCCAACTCGCTGCAGACCGACAAGATCGTCTGCATCGACGCCAACAACCCGTACTACCAGATGATGCACAACAGTTGGGGTCAGAAGCTGCGCGAAGTCTTCGACAGCATCGACGACCCGGTCTGGGACGACAGCGTCACCCAGTTCCCGCTGATGATGCCGGCCGCGCGCCACAGCCCGCTGCGCAAGATATCGACGCCGGAAGAAAAGCTGATCTAAGGTCCGCTCCGGCACAAATCAAAAGAGGCGCCGCGGCGCCTCTTTTCTTATTCCGCCCAGACGACCAGGCCGCTCCAGGCCGTCGCCAGCACCACGATGCCGAACGCGATGCGGTACCAGGCGAACGGCACGAAGTTGTGGGTGCTGATGTAGCGCAGCAGCCAGCGCACGCACAGCCAGGCGCTGATGAACGAGAACACCAGGCCGACGGTGAACATCGGCAGGTCGGCCATCGAAAGCAGGCCGCGCGATTTATAGAGGCTGTACGCGCCGGCGCCGATCAGCGTCGGGATCGCGAGGAAGAACGAGAAATCCGTCGCCGCCTGCCGGCTGAGGCCGAGCAGCATGCCGCCGATGATGGTCGAGCCGCTGCGGCTGGTGCCCGGGATCATCGCGAAGCACTGCACCAGGCCGACCTTGAGCGCGTCGAACGCGGTCATGTCGTCGACGTTCTCGATGCGGACCGAGCCCGGCGGACGCTTTTCGGCCCACAGGATGATGAAGCCGCCGACGATGAAGGTCGTCGCGACGACCACCGGCGTGAACAGATTCGCCTTGATGACCGAGCCGAAAGCCAGCCCCAGGATCACCGCCGGCAGAAAGCCGATGACCACGTTCATCGCCAGGCGCTGGGCCTTGGCCTGCTTGGGCAGCGCGATCACGGTCGACTTGATCTTCTGCCAGTACACGAGGATCACCGCGAAGATGGCGCCTGTCTGGATCGCGATGTCGAAGACCTTGGCCTTTTCGTCGTCGAAACCGAGCAAAGCCCCGGCAAGGATGAGGTGACCGGTCGAAGAGATCGGCAGGAACTCGGTGAGTCCCTCGACGATGCCCATGATGGCGGCCTTGGCCAGCAAAACAATATCCACACGCGCTCCTGTAAAGAGCACCAATTATCACGAACCGGCGTGTCAGATTTCGTTCATATTCCGGTCCATCCGCCGCCGAGGCCCTGAATCAGCCCGACTGCGGCGTTCTGACGGCTCGCCACCAGCTGCAGCAC
>JAQGMX010000226.1 GCA_028292145.1 Variovorax sp. | reverse complement strand
GCCATGGTCCTGGCATAGGCCTGCAGGCCCGGACTGAACACCGCCTTGGCGCTGACCGGGGCCACGAAATACGGCGCGGCGGCCATCTGCGTCTGCACCTCGGGGCTCAACGCGGCGTTGATGTAGGCCGCCGCGAGGTCGGGCTGCTTCGTGTTCTTCACGATGTGCATCACGCTCTTGATGTGGATCCACCCGGTGTCGGGCTTCGCCAGCGCGACCGGCACGCCCTTGGCCTGCAGGTCGCCGATGTTGTTGTTGTAGTGGACAGAGATGTCGATCTGGCCCTGCTGGAACAGCGTGGCCAGCGAGCCCGGATTGCTCGCCACGGCGCTCACGTTGGGCAGCAGCTTCTTCACGAACTGGAACGCGGGCTCGAGGTTTTCCTCGCTGCCGCCGTTAAGGCGCGCAATCTCCACCATCCAGGCCGACATCAGCGTCGAGCCCATGCCGGCCAGGCCGACACGGCCCTTGTACTCGGGCTTGAGCAGATCGTTCCAGTTGCGCGGCGGGTTCTTGATCTTCTCGGTGTTGTATGCAATGCCGATGATCTGGCCCGATACGAAGACGCCGAGGCCGCGCGGATCGACCAGCTTGGCCGGCACGTCCTTCAGGTTGGGCATCTTGTCGACGGGAATCTTCTCGAAGATGTCCTGCGACAGCGCCGCGAGGTACGGGCCTTCGTCCAGGATGATCACGTCGAACGGCGGGTTGGCCTTGGAGGCGACGATCTTCGACACCGTGTCGACCGCCAGCGACGGCACCAGGCTCGTGGTGGCGCCGGTGGCTTTCGCAAACGCCGGCAGCAGGATGCCGCGGTGCGCCGACTCCCAGGCGCCGGGGTAGGTGGTGGCCGAGATCGACTTGCCTTGTGCGTGGGCGAATCCGGCCTGCATGGCCAGCTGGCCGGCGCCGAGACCGGCAATGCCCTGCAGCAGTTGGCGGCGAGAAAAAGACGTGCTCATGGAGTTCCTTCTGTGCGGTTCGATGCGGTGGGTGCGATGGATGGGCCACTGCAAAGCGCAATCTCTGTGCCACCCATCGAAGCCCTCCGCACTGCGGAAAACGCCCACGCCGGTGCGAATTCACGCGCCAAGATGGGCAGCTGCGCACCACTTTGTGCACAAACGTCTTATTTATTGTGTCCAATCTGGTGATGCTTTGCCGTCAGCGCATGGCACGTTTCTTGAGTTCATCGGACGCGTCGCGGCGCTCTCCAGCGTCGGGCTTTCCAGGACAATCACGCATGCAAGCTCCCCTTCGCGCACCCGGTGTCGACGTCGTGCTCGACCAGATCCATCACCGGTACGCCGGCGCCACGGCGGTCGAATCCGTGTCGCTGGACATTCAGGCAGGCGAATTGGTGGCGCTGCTGGGGCCGAGCGGCTGCGGCAAGACGACGCTGTTGCGGATCGTGTCGGGACTGCTTCGCCAGACGCGCGGCACCGTGCGCATCGGCGCCGACGTGGTCGACGCGCTGCCGACCAACGAGCGTGGCGCCGGCATCGTGTTCCAGAGCTACGCCCTCTTCCCGCACATGACGGTGGAAGCCAATGTCGCCTATGGTCTGCGCGCCCGCGGCGTCGCTGCGGCAGAGGCGCGCAAGACGGCCGACGAGATGCTGGCGATGGTGCGCATGACGGCCTATGCGAAACGCTATCCGCGCGAACTCTCTGGCGGCCAGCAGCAGCGCGTCGCCCTGGCGCGCACGCTGGCGGTCCGGCCCCGCGTGCTGCTGCTCGACGAGCCGTTCGCCGCGCTCGACAAGAACCTGCGGCTCGACATGCAGATCGAAATCAAGCGCATCCAGCGCGAACTCGGCATCACGACGCTGCTCGTGACGCACGACCAGGACGAAGCGATGTCGATGGCCGACCGCATCGCAGTGATGAACGCCGGCGCGGTCGAGCAGTTCGACACGCCCGAAGCCATCTACGACCGACCGGCGACGCTGTTCGTCGCCACCTTCATCGGCACCGCCAATCTTCTGGAAGGCCGGCTCGACAGCCGCAACGACGGGTCGAACGCAGGCGGGTTCGCCGTGGCCTGCAACGGCGGCGGCTATTTCGCGCTCGAGAACGCGGCGCCCTGCTCCCGCGCCGGCAAGGTGGTCGTCGCCGCCCGGCCGGAGCATCTGTCGCTCGGCGCGCTGTCGAGCACGGCGCTGCCGGCCACGGTCGAGATGGTGCTGCCGCTCGGGCCGTCGCTGGTCTACGAACTGGCGCTGGCCGGCGGCAAGACCCTGAAAGTGACGCAGCCGCGCAATTCCGAGCATCCGCGCCACGAAGTCGGCGACCGCGTCGGCGTGAGCCTGCGCGCCGGATCGCCTGCCGGCGTGTTCGCGGGTTGAACGCCATGGCATCGAAAACCACTGCGTCCACCACCTCCCCGCTGCCGCTGAGCCTGCCGCTCGGCGTTTTCTTCGTCTTCTTCGTGCTGCTGCCGATGCTGCTGCTGGCCTGGGTCAGCCTGCACGACGACACCGAGATGACGCGCTTCGGCTTCGGCCAGTACGCGAAGTTCCTGGGCGACGGCTTCAACATGGGCGTGCTGGCCAATACGCTGTGGCTCGGGCTGGAGGTCACGGTGCTGACCATCGTCATCGGCCTGCCGCTGGCGTATCTCTACACACAGGTGCCGGCGCGCTGGCAGGGGCCGCTGATGCTGGTCATCGTGCTGCCGTTGCTCACCAGCTCTGTCGTGCGCACCTTCGCCTGGGTCGTGATCCTCGGGCGCCAGGGGATCATCAACACCGCGTTGATCGACATCGGCCTGATTGCCGACCCGATCAAGCTGCTCTACACGCCCGGCGCAGTGGCCGTCGCGCTGGCGCAGATCGAGCTGCCGCTGATGGTGCTGCCGCTCATCACCGCACTCATGAACATCGACCCCAACCTGCGCCAGGCGTCGCTCGCGCTCGGCGCCGGGCACTGGCGAACGTTCTGGCAGGTGACGCTGCCGCTGTCGGTGCCGGGACTGCTCGCGGGTTCGCTGCTGGTGTTCGCTTCGAGCGTGAGCGCCTTCGTCACGCAGACGCTGGTCGGCGGCGGCCAGCAGATGTTCATGCCTTATTACATGTACCAGCAGGCGATCCAGGCCAACAACTATCCGTTCGCGGCCGCCATCGCCATGCTGCTGCTGGTTTGCGTGCTGCTTGTGGTTGTCGCCATCAACGCGCTGGGGCGGCGCAGCAAGGGGTTCGTCCATGGTTGAACAACGCATGCCGGGTTCCGTGCTGACGCGGCCGGCGCACCGCGCGCGCGCCGCCGAATCGCTGCGCGGCGCGCTGGAGCGCTGCTCGTTCTGGGGCGTGATCAGCCTGCTGGGCGCGATCGCCGCGGTGCTGCTGATGGCGCCGACCGTGGTGGTGCTGATCACCTCTTTCACCAGCGGCTACTCGCTCAAGTTTCCGCCGCCGGGCTATTCGACGCGCTGGTACTCGGCGTTGTGGAACGACTCGCCAGAGCTGATCGAGGCCTTCGTGCTGTCGCTCAAGCTCGCGACCATCGCCACCGGCGTGTCGATCGTGCTGGCGGTGGCGGCTGCGCTGGCGCTGGCAAGGCGGCGCGAAGCCTGGGCGCGGGTCTTCGAATCGGTGCTGCTGTCGCCGCTGATGCTGCCGGCGCTCGCCATCGGGTTGTCGCTGCTGATGCTGTTCAACCTCGCGGGCACCGGCCTGTCTTTCTGGACGCTGGTGATTGGCCATACCGCGATCACCACGCCCTACATCCTGCGGACGACATCCGCCAGCCTGATGCAGATGGACGCGAGCCTGCTGGAGAGCGCGCATTCGCTCGGCGCGTCGCCGCTGTACGTGTTCCGCACCGTGACGTTGCCGCTGATTTCGCGCGGCATCGCGGCAGGCGCCTTCATCGGCTTCATGTATTCCTTCGACAACGTGGCGGTGTCGCTGTTTCTCTCGGATGCGCGCAGCGAGGTGCTGCCGATCCGCATGTGGCACATCATCGAATCGAGCCTCGACGTGCGCGCCGCGGCGGTCTCCGGCGTGCTGATCGCGGCGACGCTGGTGATGATGATCGTGATGGAACGCGTCGCCGGCATCTCTCGGCATTTCAAATGACACAAAAACGCACTCTTCTCCGCAACGTCCGCGCCTTGCTCGGCGACGAACTCGAATACGACGGCCAGCCGCGCGACGTGCTGGTCGAGGGCGATCGCATCGCCGCCATCGCGCCCGGCGGCACGCTGGCCGATGCCGAGGTCACGGTCGATCTGTCGCGGCACCTTCTGGTGCCGGGCCTGATCAACGGGCACCAGCATTCGCACGAGCATTTCCAGCGCGGCCGCACCGAAAACCTGCCGCTGGAGCTGTGGATGCATCTGGTGCGCACACGCACGCCGGTCGCGCTGACGCCGCGCCAGGTCTACCTGCGCACGATGATCGGCGCGATCGAATCGCTGCGCACCGGTTGTACGACGGTGGTCGACGACACCGCGCTGGGCGCCGCCATCGACCGCGAGCGCATCGACGCCGCGCTGCAGGCCTACGACGACGCCGGCATCCGCGCGCTGGTCGGCTTCGCGATGCTCGACAAACCGATCGTCGACAACTTTCCTTTCGTCGAAAAGCATTTCCCGCCCGCGCTCGCCGCCGAACTGCGCGCCGCGGCGCGACCGGCGCCGCAGGACTGCCTCGACCTCGTGCGCGACCTGGCGCGCGACCGCCATCCGCAGTCGAGCCGCGTCGGCGTGCTGGTGTCCGCTTCGGCGCCGCAGCGCTGCACCGAGCCTTTCCTGCTGGCCGTGCGCGCGCTGGCCGATGAGCTGGCGCTGCCGGTCATCACGCATGTTCAGGAAACCCGGCTGCAAGTGATCACCGGGCAGCTCTTCTACGGCTGCCCGATCGTCGAATACCTCGACCGCATCGGTTTCCTGAAGCCCGCGACCAGGGTGATCCACGCCGTCTGGCTCAACCCGCGCGAGATCGACGCGCTGGCCCGCACCGGTGCCACAGCGCAGCACAACCCGTGGAGCAATCTGCTGCTCGGCTCCGGCGTACAGCCGGTGCGCGAATTGCTGGATGCAGGCGTCAACGTGAGCCTGGGTTCGGACGGTTCCTGCTCGACGGTGACGGTCAACATGCTCAACGTGCTGGGCAGCGCGGCTGCCGTGTCGAAGATCCGCGGCGACGATCACCGGCGCTGGCTCTCGGCGCATGAGGCGCTGAAGGCCGGCACGCTGGCGGGTGGGCGCGCACTGGGCTTCGGCGAATCGCTCGGCGTGCTGAGCGTGGGCGCCATCGCCGACCTGGTCGCCTCCCGGACCGACACCGTCACCTTCACGCCGATGAACGATCCGGTGCGCCAGCTGGTCTATGCCGAGCGCGGCGCAGGTCTCGATTTCTCGATGGTCGCCGGCGAGATCGCGATTCAGGGCGGCGCGCTGGTGCGCGTCGACGAGGCTGCGCTGCTGCGCGAGATCGAGAAAGAATTCGAGTCGCTGCGCCCGCACTACGCCAAAGCCGAGGCCGAGATGACGCCGGTGCTGGCGGCGGTCGAGGCGATTCACCTGGAAGCGCTGGCGATGCCGGTGGCGCCGGACACCTACAACGCCCGTTTGAATCCACC
>JAQGMX010000223.1 GCA_028292145.1 Variovorax sp. | reverse complement strand
ATGCTTCGTCGTACATGTCGAAATCGCCCCCGTTGCGCCGCTGCGCCCAGACGGCGCGGTCGACCAGCTCGATCTTCGGCTTGATGCCGATCTGCGCCAGCATCGGCGCGACCAGTTGCGCATTGCGAGTGCCCATGCCACCGGAACCGGTGAAGCCTTCGGTCACGATGAACACCGGATTGATCTCGCCCTGGTTCTTCGCCTTGGCGCGGAAGGCCTTGGCCTTGGCCATGTCGAAGAACTGGCCGCGCCCGCTCTTGGCGATGTTCGGGTCGTAGAAGGCCGTCATCGGCGGCGAGATGCAGGTGTAGGCCGGGATGGCCTCGCCGAAATAGCTCTGCTGCACGATCACCTTTCGGTCGATCGCGAAGGCCACCGCCTGGCGCAGCGCGATGTCGTCGAACGGCGAGCGCTTGTTGTTCATGCCGATGAAAGCGTAGTTGCCTTCGACCTGGCCGTAGACCGAGAGCTTGTCGTTCTTGCGCAACTGCGGAATGAACTGGAACGGGCACACCGAGAGGCCGTCGACCTGGCCCGACATCATCGCGGCGACGCCGGCGCTGGGTTCCTTGATGAGGCGCAGCACAACCTTGTCGAGGTACGGCAATCCGGCCTCGAAGTACTCGGGATTGCGCACCATCTCGATCGAATCGTTTTCCTTCCAGGCCGCGAACTTGAACGGACCGGTGCCCACCGGATTGCGCCCGAACGCCTTGCCCGACTGCTCGACCGCGCGCTTGCTGACGATGGTTCCCGCGCGGCCGGTGCTGCCGGTGAGCGCGACCGGCAGGAACGCGAAGGGCTTCTTGAAGCGCAGGCGCAGCGTCAGCGGATCGATCAGGTCGATGCCTGCGAGTTGCGCGAATTTCCAGGCGTGCGGCGACTTGACTTCAGGGTCGGCGACGCGTTCGAGGCTCCACTTGACGGCGGCTGCATCGCAAACGTCGCCGTTATGGAACTTGACGCCGGCGCGCAGCTTGAAGACGTGCGTCTTCTCGTCGACCATGTCCCATTTCTCGGCAAGGTCCGGCGCAAAGCTGACCGCTTTGCCGTCGTAGGCGACCTTGAGGATGCCGTTGTAGAGGTTGTTGATCACCTTGATCGAACCGCCCGACATCGTGAAGTGCGGATCGAGCGTGTCGATGGCGTCGAGCCAGGCGAGCGTCAGCGTGCCGCCCTTCTTCGGCGCGGCGTGGGCCGAGCCGCCGGCGCCCATCGCGGAAGCGGCGACCAGACCCATGCCCGCGCTGGTGGATTTCAGGAAATTGCGGCGGCTGAAGCCGGCGGCGAGCGTGGCGGCCAATGCCGCCTTGTGATCGATATCAGACATGGTGAGTGCTCCGGAAGGAAGTTGAAAAAAGCGGTTTCGGCATGGCGCCGCGGCGTGCGTCTCAGGTCGTTATCTGGGGTCAGGGATTGCGGGTCTGCGGAATGGACTTCATGAGGTCCGGCACCGTGGCCATCACGTGTTCGCGCATCGTGGTCTCGCAGCGGTCGGCATCGCCGCTGCGCAGCGCATCGATCAAATCCTGGTGGTCGGCGCGCGCGCTGAGCGGCCGGTCGGTCTGCAGCGCCCAGAGGCGCATGTGCGGCTCGACCAGCGAATGCAGGCCGGCAATCTGGCGGATGAGGCGGGGCCGACCGCTGCGGGCGCAGAGCGTTTCATGGAAGGCACGATGCGCGGTTGTCCAGTCGTCCTGCACGCCACTGCGGTCGTCGATGCGGTCCAGCATGCGTTCGAGTTCGAGGATCGTCGCCGCGTCCATGCGCGGAACCGCCAGCCGCATCGCCAGGCCTTCGAGCACGGCGCGCATCTCGAAGATTTCCGTCATGCCCTCGACATCGAGCTTGTTGACGGTCGCGCCACGGTTGGGCCGGATCGCCACCAGTCCCTCCGTCGCCAGCCGCCGGAAAGCCTCGCGTACCGGCATCCGGCTGGTGCCGATCTCGGCAGCGATGGTTTCGGGCACCAGTCGGTCGCCCGCGCGGTAGCGGCCCAGCCGGATCGCGGCATGGATGTGCCGGTACGCCTCTTCCTCGGCGGTGACGGCCTGGGCGCCCGGATAGATCGTGATGTCCATGTCGTGGCTCAGCTGGCAGACCAGCGCGTAAGACTGGATGAGTGGATACAGTTATGCATTGCTGCAGGGCAATGCAAATTGCGGGCCATCCCCGATGCACGAAATCAGGGCGCTGCAGACAATGGCGACCATGAAGGAAAATCCGTCGCCATGAAGTTTCAACGCCGCTCTCTTGCCTGCCTGATCGCTGCTGCGATCGTCGGCACCCCATCATTCGCCCAGGTCCAGAACCAGCGTCCCATCCGCCTCGTCGTGCCGTACGCACCCGGCGGCCCGATCGACGTCACGGCGCGCATCCTGGCCGAAGGCGTCAAGAATTCGCTCGGCACGGTCATCATCGACAACAAGCCTGGCGCGGGCGGCAACATCGGCGCGGATGCCATCGCCAAGTCGGCGCCGGATGGCCTGACGATCGGCATCGCAGCGACCGCGACCAACGCAGTCAACCCGTGGCTCTACAGCAAGATGCCCTTCAACGCGGCATCCGACTTCGCGGCGATCACCCAGATGGTGCGCGTGCCCAACGTGCTGGTCATGAACGCGCAGGCCGCCGAGCGGCTGAACATCCACACGCTGGCGCAGCTGATCGCATATGCAAAAGCGAATCCCGGCAAGCTCAACTACGGCAGCGGCGGCAACGGCAGCGCCGGTCACCTGGCCGGCGAGATTTTCAAGAAGGAAGCCGGCATCTTCGCGGTGCATATCCCTTACAACGGCGGCAATCCGGCGCAGCTCGCCTTGCTGTCGCAGCAGGTCGACTTCAACTTCGACAACCTCGCGACCGCCGCGCCGAACATCCGTTCGGGCAAGCTGAAGGCGATCGCCGTGACCACGGCGCAGCGCAGCAGCGCGCTGCCCGATGTGCCGCCGGTGGCCGACACGCTCAAGGGCTTCGCGATCGATACGTGGTGGGGTCTGGTCGCGCCGGCCGGCACGCCGGACGATGTGGTCGCGCGGTTGAATCAGGCCTTTGTTGCGGCGTTGAATTCGCCGGAGACAAAGACGCGCTTCAATACGTTGCTGGCAGAGCCGGTGGCGAGCACGCCGGCGCAGTTCGGCGCGTTCATGAAGAGCGAACTGGCTAAGTACGAGAAGGTGGTGAAGGCGACCGGGGCGAAGGTGGATTGAAAAAGCCGCTCAAGAGCGGCTTTTTTCATTCCCCCAGGTAAGCAGCCCTGACCCGCGGGTCGTTCAACATCACCTTCGCATCCCCGCTCATGGTGACCATGCCCGACTCCATCACATACCCCCGGTCGGCGATCTGCAGCGCCCGGCTCGCGTTTTGCTCCACCAGGAGCACCGTCACGCCCTGGTCGTAGACGTTCTTCACCACCTCGAAGATCTTGTCCACCATGATCGGCGACAGGCCCATCGACG
>JAQGMX010000395.1 GCA_028292145.1 Variovorax sp. | reverse complement strand
CTATGCGGCGAACGACGCGTACGCCGCGCTGCGCGTCATGGAAGGCCTGGGTCTCGATGCCACATCGCTTACGCCGATGCCGCTGTCGGCCTGAAGGCGGCGAGCCAGTCGCCGACCTCCGTCACCAGCTCTGACAACGGCATCGTGGCCTGCACTTCAAGCACGCCGCGCTCGCCCACCGGCGATTCGAGCGTCGCAAACTGATTCGCAACCAGGCTCGCTGGAAACATGTGGCCGGACGCACGCGCGGCGACCCGGCGCTCGGCTTCGTCCCGGTCGAGCGACATGAACACGAAACGGAGTTCCGGCACGCAATCGCGAAGCCGCTCGCGGTAGTCACGTTTCAGCGCCGAGCAGGTCAACACCGCGCCGTGCTGCGCCTCGGCCAACGTTTTCCCAAGCGTGTCGAGCCAGCCGGCGCGGTCGGCATCGGTCAGCGGTATGCCGGCGCTCATCTTTTCGACATTGGATTCCGGATGGAAGTCGTCGCCTTCGATCAGCGGCAGGCTAAGCGATGCGGCCAGCGCGGCGCCGAGGCTGGACTTGCCGCAGCCAGAAACGCCCATGACGACCAGCCAGAAATGCGCGCGCGTATCGGCTTCGCGGATGTGGATTTGCTGTTGCATGCGCGCCATTTTCGCGCGGATGCAAGGTTCATTTAACCGTTCTTGCGCAAAATTTGAGCCGCGCCGGGCGCTTGCAGCGCGGCTGCGAGAAACGACAGGTTGCTGTTGAGCGTGATCGGACTGATCCTTCCGCTACAGCTCGTTATCTCGCCGTTCTTGATCGACACGCTGCTTGTGGGCGGGCCCTCGAAACGCACGGTGTGACTCGTGGCCGTGCCGTTCATGACGATTCGCCTGCCATCCGGGCTGGAGAAGTTGAAAATAGTGCTTCCCTTGATTCCCGATTCGTCTTTGAGCGTTCGCAGGAGGGGACCGATGCTCATCGCAAGCTGCTCATTCCGCTGCTTCAAAACGGCATGCGTCGGATTCTTCGGGTCGTAGATCTTCGAAATCGAAGAGCCATCGACCGCCAGTTCGGGACGAGCGTACGGCACCGGTTCCTTGGGCGCAGTGACGAGTGTTTTGCCGGACGCATCGAACTTCGAAGAAGTTTGCGTTAGGGTTGGTTTGGAGATGATCATGGCGAGCTTCCTGGGGTGAAATTGAATGAGTCCCCACGTTAGTTGGCGCCGGCGTCGCCCCTCTTCGGATAACGCCTAAATTTGACCGCACCCTTGTTCAAAAGAGATTCCCCTGCCCCACCTCGCCCGGCGGCCGGAACGCCTCCAGGTCGAGTTTCACGCGCTGCCGGTTGAAACCGATCCGGTTCGTCGCCTTTTCGAAGCGCTGCCGGATCAGGTCGGCCCACAACCCACTGCCCTTCATGCGGGTCGCGAAATCGGCGTCGTAATCCTTGCCGCCGCGCATTTCCTGGATGCGTGCCATCACGCGCGCGGCACGTTGCGGGTAATGCACTTCGAGCCATTCCTTGAACAGCGGCGCCACCTCCCAAGGCAGCCGGATCACCGTGTAGAACGCGCTCCGCGCACCGGCCTCCCACGCCGCTTGGAGCACCTGCTCCATGTCGTCGGTGATGAACGGAATCTGCGGTGCCACGCAGACACCGACCGGCACGCCCGCCTCGGCCAGCGCGCGGATGGTGCGCAAGCGGCGATGCGGCGCCGCGGCGCGCGGCTCCAGCTTGCGACACAGGTCGCTGTCGAGCGTCGTGACGGTGATGTAGACGGCGGCCAGCCGGTCGGCGGCCATCGGCGCGATCAGGTCGAGGTCGCGTTCGACCGCACTGGATTTCGTGACGATGCCGAAGGGATGGCGCGTTTCGCTCAGCAGTTCGATCACCGATCGCGTCAGCCGCAGTTCGCGCTCGATCGGCTGGTAGCAGTCGGTTGCAGTGCCGAGCGCGATCTGGCTCGGGCGGTAGCCCTTGCGGCCGAGTTCGGCGCGCAACACGGCGACGGTGTTGCGCTTGGCGATCAGCTTGGTCTCGAAGTCGAGACCGGGCGACATGTTGAGATAGCTGTGCGTCGGCCGCGCGAAGCAGTAGATGCAGCCGTGTTCGCAGCCGCGGTACGGGTTGAGCGAACAGTCGAAAGGAATGTCGGGCGAATCGTTGCGGGTCAGCACCGATTTCACGTCTTCGAAGCGCACCTCGGTCTTGGGCGCCGTCGAATCGATCATGTCTTCTTCCTGCGTTCCCCAACCGTCGTCGAAAGCGTCACGCACGTCGCGTTCGAAGCGATGGGCGATGCGCGTGGCGGCACCGCGACCCTTGACGGCTTGGAGAGGAATCGTGAAATCGTTCATGATGACTGTATTTATATACAGTCTTTTAGGTGATTGCAAGCGCATTCAGGATTGCTATCGCCTGCAAAACCGATCCATAGCGTCGGTCCGACAGGCCGAAGGGCACTCTGCGGTGTGACGAATTGCTCGAATGCGTTCAAATGATTCTCAAAGGAACTTCATCTGTGCAAATCGACCATCACCGCCTGAGCGAGCAGGACGTCTGGCTTTTTCGAGAGGGCACGAATGCAGAACTGCATCGCGCCATGGGCTGTCAGTTGCAGCCAGGGGGCGGCGCCTCCTTCGCTGTGTGGGCGCCTAACGCCGCAGCAGTTTCGGTCGTTGCCGACTGGAACGG
>JAQGMX010000221.1 GCA_028292145.1 Variovorax sp. | reverse complement strand
CGGCGCGCAGTGGAAGTCGGGCGCCAACGTTGCGAAGGTCAACGCCTACGTCACGCGCTTCAGCAACTACATCGGCCTGAACGCCAGCGGCAACCAGCGGGACGGCGAGGGCGCTTTCGTCGCCGATCCGACCCAGGCCGATACGTTGGCGGAGTACGTCTACAGCGGGGTGCGCGCGCGCTTCACCGGCATCGAGGCCAACGGCAACCTGCGGTAGCTCGGCACCGACGGCTTCGCGCGCAACGCCGACGGCTCGACGCTCGACCTGCAATGGCGCGGCGACCTGGTGCGCGCCACCAACACCGACACCAACGAGCCGTTGCCGCGCATTTCGCCGGTGCGCGTCGGCGCCACGCTGGCCTATGGCAACGGGCCGTGGACGGCGCGCTTCGGCTTCGACCGCTATTCGAAGCAGGACCGCATTCCCGAAGTCGGCGCCCGCGAGACCGACGGCTATACGCTGTGGAATGCCGCTATGGCCTACCGCATGAAGGTGCAGGGCGCGAACCTGACCTGGTACGCGCGGCTGGACAACATCACGAACAAGCTGGCCTACAGCGCGACCTCGATCCTGACGACGACGGTGTTCCCGGCGGCACCGATGCCCGGACGCTCGCTGAAGGTGGGGCTGCGCGCAACGTTCTGATGACGATTGCGCCGCTGCGGCTATGCTCGCCGCGGTGCAATCTCCTGTCGTCTCCTCGCTGCTGCCCGTTGTCCTGCTGATTGCCGCCGGCTACTTTGCCGGGCGGCGGCGCTGGGTCGGCGTCGGTTCGATCAAGGATCTGTCGAACCTGATCTTCATGCTGCTCGCGCCAGCGCTGCTGTTCCGCGCGATGAGTTCGGTGCATGTGGAGCAACTGAGCTTTCGGCCGGTAGCGGCCTATTTCATCGCCGCCTTCGTGATCGTGGCCGGCACCATCGCCTGGCGCGGCTTCAACCGGACCGCCGTCGTGCTGGCGCTGGCCAATACCTTCAGCAACACCGTGATGATCGGCGTCGCGCTTATCGGCCTAGCCTACGGGCCGGAAGGCATGGTCGTGCTGCTGACGCTGATCTCGCTGCACTCTGTCGTGCTGTTGACCACGGCGACCGTCCTGCTGGAGCTGGCCGTGGCGCGCGAACACACGGCCAACGGCGGCAAGGCGCATCGGTCGATGGCGCACACGGTCGCGCTCGCGGTGCGCAACGCGATCCTGCATCCGGTGCCGCTGCCGATCATTGCCGGCCTGCTGTTCGCACAGACCGGCCTCGCGATACCCGAATTCATCGACCGTCCGCTGCTGCTGCTCGGCCAGGCCTTCAGTCCAGTGGCGCTGGTGATGGTCGGCATCACGCTGGCGCTGACGCCGGTCGGCCTGCATTTGCGCGGCGCGATGACGCAGGCGCTGGTGAAGAATCTGGTGCATCCGGCGCTGACGCTGCTGTTCGGCTGGATGCTGGGCGTCACTGGCCTGCCGCTGACCGTGATGGTGATTGCCGCCGCGCTGCCGATCGGCGCCAACGTGTTCCTGTTTTCGCAGCGCTACAGGACGGCGGAGGATCTGGTGACGGCGAGCGTGGTGGTGTCGACGTTGCTGGCGCTGGTGACGCTGACGGCGGTGGTGGGGCTGGCGAACCGGTTGTAAAGCGCTGGCTCAGTATCCCCTCACCGCGTCATAAACCCCCACCGGCGTCTCCCCCCGCTCGAACGCCGCAATCTGCGCTGCAAAGAACCGTGCCCGCATGCGCCGCGAAGCGATTGCCGCGTTGTGCGATGTGACGACGATCTTCTCGTGCGTCCACGCCGGATGGTCCGCCGGCAACGGCTCCGTTTCGAACACGTCGACGAAGGCGCCGCTCAGGTGGCCGCTGTCGAGCGCCTCACGCAAATCGTCGAACTTCATGTGCGACCCGCGACCGACGTGCACCAGCGCCGCGCCGCGCGGCAGCGTGGCTAAACGTTCGGCGCTCAGGATGCCGTCGGTTTCCGGCGTGGCGGGCAGCAGGCAGACCAGGATGTCGCATTGCGCCAGGAAGCCGGGCAGCGCGTCATTGCCAGCGTGGCAGTCGATGCCGTCGATCGCCTTCCGGCTGCGCGACCAGCCGATGGTCCGGAAGCCGAGGCCGCGCACCATCTCCGCCGACCGCACACCCATCGTGCCCAGGCCGAGGATGCCAACGCAGGTGTCGGTGGCGCTGCGTTCGGTCTCGAAGCTGTCCCAGCGCCGCGCTGCCTGCTGGCGCACCGAGCGCTTCAGGTCGCGCAGCAGTGCCAGCGCTGCCATGCTGACGTATTCGCCCATGCGCTGCGCCGCTTCGGGGGTGACGGCGCGGATCAGCGGGACGTGGCGCGGCCAGGTCGGGTCCGAGGTGATGTGGTCGGCGCCGGCGGCGGTGCTCAGGATCAGCCGCAGGTTCGGCAGCGCGGCGAGCCGGCCGGGGTCGGGCTGCCAGACCAGCGCGTAGGCCACGTCTTCGGGCGCCACGCTCGCGTCGTTCCACCAGCGCACGTCGAGGGCGGCGGACTCGGGCGATTCGGTCGCGGCGAAATGCGCGAAGTGCGAACGCCATTCGTCGATGGCCGCCTCGCCGCCGGACTTCACCAGCAGGACGTTTTTCTTGCCGCTCATTTCGCCTTGGCGAGCGCCGCGTCGCGAATCTGCGTCAGCGAAGCGCCGGGCGTGATCGCCTCCGGATCGAGCAGGCAGTGCAGGATCGACGGCTTGCCGCTGGCTCGCGCACGCGCCAGCGCCGGGCCAAACTCTTCCGTCGTCTCGACGCGCTCGCCGTGCCCGCCGAAAACCTCGGCATAGCCGCGGAAGTCAGGATTCGTCAGCTTCGTCGCGCTGACCCGGCCCGGGTAGTTGCGCTCCTGGTGCATGCGGATCGTGCCGTACATGGCGTTGTCGAGCAGCACCACGATGATGGGCAGGTCGTATTGCACGGCGGTCGCGAATTCCTGGCCGTGCATCATGAAATCGCCGTCGCCGGCGAAAACGACGACTTCGCGCTCCGGCCACAGCCGCTTGGCGCCGACGCCGGCGGGCAGGCCGTAGCCCATCGACC
>JAQGMX010000371.1 GCA_028292145.1 Variovorax sp. | reverse complement strand
AAGGTGATCTGCCGGTCGGCGAGCCACGCACGCAATGCCGCGGCATGGAGTTCGAGAAACGGCCTGTGAAAGAATACGTCGTGGCGCTGCATGCTTCGCGGCATGCCGGCAAGCCCGTCGACGCCGGCGCCCCGACTGAGCGCGATCAGCATCGTTTCGACCTGATCGTCCGCATGCTGCGCCAGTGCGACGTGCTGCAGGCCATGCGTCTTAGCAAGAGTCGCAAGCGTGAGATAGCGCGCACGGCGTGCAGCATCTTCGGGACTTTCGCCGGTCGCATTCCGCGCATCGACGCGGGAACTATGAAACGGAACGCCAAGCAAGCGACAGGTCGCCGCGCAATGCGCCTCGAAGCCGTCCGCCGCGTCCTGGAGCCCGTGATGCACATGCAGTGCCTGCACCTGACCGGGCCATCGCGCCGCGGCCGCATGCAGCAGCACCGTCGAATCGGCGCCGCCGCTGTATGCAATTCCTAATGGGAGCGTTGCCGCCCAGGTCGCAAGGGCAGGAGCGGCAGGATTTTCCAACCAGTCACGCGATCACCCGGTCAGCGGGTATTTTCGGCCTTGGTGTCCGAGAAGCGGCCGTAGCTCTGCAGCCGTTCGTAGCGGCGTTCGAGCAGTTCCTTGACCTTCAGATCGCTGACCTGACGGAATGCGTCGTTGAGCGCACGCTTCAGGAAAGCGGCCATCTGGCGATGGTCGCGGTGCGCGCCGCCGACAGGTTCGTTCACGATCTTGTCGACCAATCCGAGCGCCTTGAGCCGATGCGCCGTGATGCCGAGCGCATCCGCGGCTTCCTGTGCCTTCTCGCTGGTCTTCCAGAGAATGGACGCGCAGCCTTCGGGGCTGATGACGGAATAGATCGAATACTGAAGCATCACCAACTGATCGCCGACCGAAATCGCCAGCGCGCCGCCGGAGCCGCCCTCGCCGATGATGGTCACGATGATCGGCACTTCGAGCTGCGCCATCTCGAAGATGTTGCGCCCGATGGCTTCCGACTGGCCGCGCTCCTCGGCGTCGATGCCGGGGTAGGCGCCCGGCGTGTCGACGAAGGTGAAGACCGGCAGCTTGAACTTCTCGGCCGTTTTCATGAGGCGCAATGCCTTGCGGTAGCCCTCCGGCTTGCTCATGCCGAAATTGCGCGCGGTGCGTTCCTTGGTGTCGCGCCCCTTCTGATGGCCGATGACCATGCAGGGCGTCCCGTTGAAGCGCGCCAGCCCGCCGACGATGGACAAGTCATCCGAAAAATGACGGTCGCCGTGCAGTTCGACGAAGTCGGTAAAGATTTCGTGCACGTAATCGAGCGTGTACGGGCGTTCCGGATGCCGGGCGATCTTGGTGATCTTCCAGGGCGTGAGGTCGCTGTAAATGTCTTTGGTGAGTTGCTGGCTCTTCTTGCCCAGCTGATCGATTTCTTCGGAGATGTCGACCGCCGATTCGGTCTGCACATAGCGCAATTCTTCGATCTTGCTTTCGAGTTCAGCGATGGGCTGCTCGAAGTCGAGGAAGGTTCGTTTCGCCAACGTCTTCTCCTGTTATTCAGTACGCCACGGGTACGGGGTCTAGCGAACGCCAAATATACCAAGTCGCCACGCTGCAATAAGGCGCCCAGCCGACACCGACTTCCCGCAGGTCGCTGCGGCTGACCGGCTCGCCCGAAAAGTAGTTCTGGCTGACGCCGCTGACCAGCCCTGCGTCGTCGAGCGGCAGCACGTTCGGCCGCATCAGATGAAAGATCAGGAACATTTCCGCCGTCCAGCGGCCAATGCCACGAATGGCGACCAGCTCGTCGATGATCATTTCATCGGTCATGTCCTTCCACGAGTCGATGTGCACCGCACCCGACTGGAAGTGGATCGCCAGGTCGACCAGGTACGCCACCTTGCGCGCAGACAGCCCGGCGGCGCGCATGTCGTCGACCTTGAGCTTCAACACGTTCGCCGGCGTGAATTTGCGCGGCAGCAATACGAGCCGGTCCCAGACGGCCTGCGCCGCCTTCACCGCGATCTGCTGGCCGACGATGCTGCGCGCCAGCGTGATGAAGGCATCGCCGCGCGACTCGAGGCACGCATCGCCGAACTTCGGAATCAGCCGCTTCATCACGCGGTCCTTCTTCGCCAGATGCCGGCAGGCCTCTTCCCAATAGTCGGGCGTGATGATCTTGACCGGTGCCACCCCGTCCGGTTCCGGAGAAGCGGAGTAGTCCTCAGAGAAATTCGTCACCATCTTGTCCATCACTGTGCAGCTGTCCATGTTGTGCCTGTGGACGAATCCTTCAGCGAAATACCCTGGGCCAGTAGCTCCTTGCGGATGCGATCGGCCTCACCAAAATTCTTCGCGGCCTTGGCCGCCGCGCGTTCCGCGATCAGCACCTGGATGGCCGCATCGTCGAGCGTGCTGCCGGCCTGCAAGAAGGTCTGCGGATCGGCCTGCAACAAGCCGAGGCAGCCGCCGAGCGCACGCAACAAGCCGGAAAGTTCGGTCGATTGCGTGCGGTTGATTTCGCCGGCCAGGTCGAACAGGACGGCCACCGCTTCCGGCGTGCTGAAGTCCTCATCCATCGCCGACTTGAAGCGTGCGGCATGACCGCTGCGCCAATCGATCGTCACTTCTGCCGGCGCGACCAGATGCAGCGCCGTGTAGAGCCGCTTGAGCGACGCGCGCGCATCGTTCAGATGGGCATCGCTGTAATTCAGCGGGCTCCGGTAGTGTGCCCGCACGACGAAGAAACGCACAGTCTCCGCATCGAAACTCTTCAGCACATCGCGTATCAGGAAGAAATTGCCCAGGCTCTTGGACATCTTCTCGTCGTCGATGTTGATGAAACCGTTGTGCATCCAGGTGCGCGCGAGCGGCTGCCCGTTGGCGCCTTCGCTCTGCGCGATTTCGTTCTCGTGATGCGGGAACTGAAGATCGGCACCGCCGCCGTGAATGTCGACGGTCTTGCCGAGCAGTGCGCAAGCCATGGCCGAGCATTCGATGTGCCAGCCGGGCCGGCCGGTGCCGAAGCCGCTCGGCCACCGCACTTCTTCGGGCTCGGTCGGCTTGGCGCTCTTCCACAGCACGAAGTCCAGCGGATCGTCCTTGCCGTCGAGCACAGCGACGCGTTCGCCGGCATGCAGTTCGTCGAGCGACTTGCCGCTGAGCTTGCCGTACCCGGGAAACTTGCGCACCGCATAGTTCACGTCGCCGTTGGGCGCCCGATAGGCCAGGCCCTTTTCCTCCAGTGCGCCGATCATCGAAAGCATCTGGGGAACATGGTCGGTGGCGCGCGGTTCGTGCGTCGGACGTTCGACACCGAGCGCGTCGGCGTCGACGTGCAGCGCATCGATCATGCGGTCGGTCAGCGCGCGGATGGTCTCGCCGTTCTCGGTCGCGCGACGAATGATCTTGTCGTCGATGTCGGTGATGTTGCGGACATAGGTCACGGCGAGGCCGCTCTGCCGCAGCCAGCGCTGCACGACGTCGAAGGCGACCATCGACCGGGCATGGCCGATGTGGCAAAAGTCATAGACCGTCATGCCGCAGACGTACATGCGGACATGGCCGGGTTGCAACGGAGAAAACTCCTCCAGTGCACGCGTCAGCGTGTTGTAGATGCGCAAGCTCATGGAATTCGGGGCGTCGATTCGCGGCTGGCCGTCGCGGTCGATCGACACAAAGTCAGACGATCAACGGCCGCAGGCGATCAACGGTTTTTCAGGGGTGTGGAGGCTGCCGCACGAGAGGTTGGACATGGCCCCTCGGCTACAATGACACCAAGTATAAACGGCCCTCGACGGGCATTCTCCGGGTGGTTTGCGCAGGGCTGTCGCCATCACTGCCGCTCCTGACGCTCCCGCCGCCCGCGCCAGACAATCATCCCGAGGCTTCATGAAGCACGCCGTTCCCCCATCTTCCGCACTCTCCCCTTTGTCCAATTCTTTCCGCACAGCGCCGCGCCTGCTTGCCGTCCTGATGTGCGCCGCGCTCGCACTGCCGGCCTGGGCCGACGATTACTCCGAAGTCAACCAGCTGTTGCGCCAGGGCAAGCCGGCCGATGCGCTGGCCAAGGCCGATGCCTACATCGCCGGCAAGCCGCGCGATCCGCAGATGCGTTTCCTGCGCGGCGTGATCCTCACCGAGCAGGGCAACAGTGCTGAGGCGACAGCCACCTTCACCAAGCTCACGCAGGATTTCCCCGAGCTGCCCGAACCGTACAACAATCTGGCGGCGCTCTACGCGCAGCAGAGCAAGTTCGATCAGGCCCGCGACGCGCTGGAAACCGCCATCAAGCTCAACCCTTCATATGCCACGGCTTATGAGAATCTGGGCGACGTCTACGCGAGACTCGCTGCACAGTCGTACAGCCGCTCGCAGCAGCTGGCGCCCGGCATCACCACCCCTGCACCGAAGCTCGCGCTGATCCGCCAGATCTTCACGACGCCGGCCAACGCAGCGTTGCCGGGAGCACCCGAAGCGCGTCGCGCAGCCAACCGCAAGTGACCTGCCGACCGGCTGCGGTTGCTGCAACTCAATTGAAGGTTTTTTCGATGTTCAACTCTTCCCTCTTTTCGCGTCGCACGGCGCTGCTTCTCGCCGCCACGCTGACGTTTGCCGGCGCTGCCGCGGCGCAGACCGCACCGCGCGTCAAGCTCGCCACATCGGCAGGCGACATCGTCGTCGAACTCGCGCCCGACAAGGCGCCCAAGACCGTCGCCAACTTCCTGCAGTACGTCAACGACAAGCATTACAACGGCACCGTGTTCCATCGCGTGATCGACGGCTTCATGATCCAGGGCGGCGGCTATACGGCCGACATGAAGGAAAAGCCGACGCGCGCGCCGGTGCCGCTCGAAGCCTCCAACGGCCTGAAGAACGACACCTACACCCTCGCGATGGCGCGCACCAACGACCCGAATTCCGCAACCTCGCAGTTCTTCATCAACGTGAAGAACAACGCCATGCTCGACGCACCCAGCCCCGACGGCCACGGCTACACGGTCTTCGGCAAGGTCGTCTCGGGCAAGGAAGTGGTCGACAAGATCCGCGCCGTCCAGACCGGCAACAAGGGCCGCATGCAGAACGTGCCGCTCGAACCCATCGTCATCCAGTCAGCCACCGTCGTGGCGAAATAAAGAAGGAGCTTTCCTATGAGCAATCCCCAAGTCGAACTCACCATCAAGAACTACGGCTCGATCACCCTCGAACTCGACCGCGCCAAGGCGCCAAAGTCTGTCGAAAACTTCCTGGCCTACGTCAAGAAGGGCCACTACGACAACACCGTGTTCCACCGCGTGATCCCGGGCTTCATGGTCCAGGGCGGCGGTTTCGAGCCGGGCATGAAGCAGAAGCCTTCCGATGCCGAGATCGAGAACGAAGCCAACAACGGGTTGAAGAACGACAAGTACACCGTCGCGATGGCCCGTACCAGCGCGCCGCATTCGGCGACCGCCCAGTTCTTCATCAACATCGCCGACAACGCTTTCCTGAACCACACCGCGCCTTCCGCACAAGGCTGGGGCTATGCCGTCTTCGGCAAGGTCATCGCCGGCACCGACGTGGTCGACAAGATCAAGGGCGTGAAGACGGGCAACAAGGGTCACCACGGTGATGTGCCGGTCGAGGACGTGATCATCGAAAAAGCCTCGATCACCGTCGAGTGATTCCCAGCGCGACGAGGCAGGCGTGAACCCCACAGCGACCGATGCGGCGTTTGCCGAACTCGTCGCGCCTGCCGCGTGGCGCACGGTCGACCTGATTTCCGACCTGCATCTGCAGGCGAGCGAGCCGGCCACTTTCGAGGCCTGGCGCGGCTATCTCGAAACCACGCCTGCGGATGCGATCTTCATCCTCGGCGATTTGTTCGAGGTCTGGGTCGGCGACGACGCGGCGCTGGCCGAGGGTTTCGAGGCGCAGTGCGCCGCGCTGCTGAAGCAAGCCGGCGCGCGCCGCCCGATCTTCTTCATGCACGGCAACCGCGACTTTCTCGTCGGCGCCGCCTTTGCGAAACAGAGCGGCATGACGCTGCTCGACGACCCCACGGTGCTGGTGCTTCATGGCGAACGCTGGCTGCTGAGCCACGGCGACATGCTGTGCACCGACGACACCGACTACATCCTTTTTCGCGCCCAGGTGCGCGCGCCCGCATGGCAGCAAGCTTTCCTGGCCAAGCCACTGGAAGAACGCCGCGCCGTCGGTCGCGCGATGCGTGCGCGGAGCGAAGACAACAAACGCGTGCCCGGCAACGTCTGGGCCGATGTCGATCCCGGCGCTGCCCGAGCCTGGCTGGAAAAAGCCGGCGCACGCACGCTGATCCACGGACATACGCACCGCCCGGCCGAACACCTGCTCGATGAAGAAAGCGCATCCATCGGATCGACCGGCTTGCGCCGCCTCGTGCTGAGCGACTGGGATGCAGGAGCGCATCCGCCGCGCGCGCAGGCACTGTGCCTTTCGCTCGCCGGCGCCGTGCGCGTCGACATCCGCTGATTCGCGGGCTGGGATCCTGGCAATGTTTCGATGGTTGCGCGGCCTGCGGGCTGCTCCCGAAATTCCCGACGACGCCTGGCAAGCGACGCTCGCACGGTATCCGTTCCTGGACGGCCGGCCCGCTGCCAACATGGCCCGCCTGCGCGCCATGTCTGCCGAATTCCTGCGCGACAAGGAATTCCACGGCGCGCACGGCTTCGTCATCACGGACGAGGTGGCGCTCGCGGTCGCCGCACAGGCCGTACTCCCGGTGCTGCACTTGCCGGGTGGCCTCGCCTGGTACGACGATTTCGTCGGCATCGTCATGCACTCGGCTGAAGTCGTCGCCCAGCGGA
>JAQGMX010000366.1 GCA_028292145.1 Variovorax sp. | reverse complement strand
GTCCATACGCACGATCCGCGCCACTTCGTCGGCGACGCGCTTGACGATCTCCTTCGGCGTGCCAGCCGGGGCGAGCATGCCGGCCCAGGTGCTGCCGGTGAAGTTGGCGATGCCTTGCTCGATGAAGGTCGGCAGGTCCGGCACGGCGGGCAGCCGGCGGTCGCTGGCGACGCCGATCAGCCGCACCTTGCCGGTCTTGCCGGGGTTGATCAGGCCCGAGGCCGCATCGAAGAACAGCTGGATCTGGCCGCCCATCAGGTCGGTCAGCGCCGGCGCCGCGCCGCGGTACGGGATGTGGACCATGTAGGTGTTGGTCAGCGCCTTCAGGTTCTCGGTCGTCAGGTGCGCGGCCGAGCCGCCGCCGCTGGAACCGAAGCTGACCTTACCCGGGTTGGCGCGGGCGTAGGCCACCAGCTCCGGCCCGGTCTTGAACGGCGCGTCGTTGTTGACCGCGGCGATCAGCGGCGAGATACCCATCAGCGAAACGCCGATCAGGTCCTTTGCCGGGTCGTACGGCAGCTTGGGATACAACGTCGTGTTGGCCGAATAGGCCGCGATCACCACGCCGAAGGTGTAGCCGTCCGGCGCCGACTTGGCGACCGCATCGACGCCGATCAGGCTGTTGGCGCCAGGTTTGTTGTCGATCACGATCGGTTGGCCGAGCCGCTGCTGGAGGCCGATCTGTACCAGCCGTGCCATCTGGTCGGTGAAACCGCCCGGCGTGTACGGCACGACGATGCGGATCGGCTTGGTCGGCCAGCTGGACTGGGCCCAGGACGGCATTGCCAGCGAAGCGAAGGCCAGAACGGCGGCTGAAGCGGCGGCGAGATGAAATCGGCGACGGCTTGACGGAGCTTGATGCATGAAGTGCCTCGAAATGGGGACTCTTATTCTCCAAGCCGACAGTCGCTCGCCTTCTCGGGGTTTGCCCCTCACGCCGTCAAGTGGGCGACACGCCGCCTCAGTCGGTCGGCGCGATGGCTTCCGCGTATTCGTACAGCGTACCGAGGATTTCCTCGGCCTTCTCGTCGGCCGTTTCCGCCAGCGCATCGATCTCGGCAAAGAACTGGTCGACATTGCGTGCACCGCCCTCGCCTTCGAGCAGCTTGGCCGCACGGTACGCCTCCCAGCGCTCGGCTTCTTCCAGCTGCAAGGTGTCCGGGAAGTTGCGCGCGCGGTAGCGGAACAGAAGTTCCTCCAGCCGGGGATCGTCGAAGCCGGTGCGCGCCGTCGCCAGCGATTCTGGCGACAGCGCACGCAGATCGTTCAGCCTGCGGCGGTCGGCATTGCCGACGAAACCGCCGTACAGGTCTTCGTCGACATCCGTCGCGCCGGCGTCTTTCGAACGCTCGGGCCGCTCGTACACCTGCGGCCAGATCGCGCTCATATCGGGCAGACCAGCCGCGAGTTCGGCATTGCGCATGGCCGCTTCCATGTCGATGCCCCAGCGCGCCGCCATTTCCGGAGACAAGGTCTTCAATTTGCCGACGACCATCGGCGACTTGTTCAGGTGCACGCCCTTGACAGGCAACCGCGTCACGCCTTCCGGCAGATCGGCGCTGCGCGTGAACAGGCGCTGGCGCAGCGTCGCGACGTCGAGGTCGCGCAGCTCCGAAGGGTCGTGAGCCAGGTCCCAGGCGATGATCTCGTTCTTGTTCGTCGGATGGCTGGCCAGCGGCCACATCACCGCGAGGCAGCCGCGCTCGGCCGGGAACATGCCGGAGACATGCAGGAACGGCCGGGCGGTCTCGCGCGTCGCGGGCAGGCCGAGTTCGGACGCGACACGGTCCTTGCGATGCAGGCCGAAGGCGAACTCGAACAGGCGCGGCTGCGCGTTGCGGATCAGCCGGGCCAGCGCGATGGTCGCCCGCACATCCGACAGGGCATCGTGCGCGGCCTCGTGCAACAGACCGTTGGCGCGCGCCAGATCGCCGAGCTTGAAGCTGGGCTTGCCGTCTTCCTTCGTCGGCCACTGGATGCCGTCGGGCCGCAACGCATAGGTCAGCCGCACGACGTCGAGCAGATCCCAGCGACCGCAGTCGTTCTGCCACTCCCGCGCATAAGGATCGGCAAGATTGCGCCACAGCAGGAAGCGCGTGACTTCGTCATCGAAGCGGATCGTGTTGTAGCCGACGCCGATGGTGCCGGGCTGCGAGAACGCCTTTTCGATGACGGCTGCGAATTCGTGCTCCGGCACTCCGCGCTCCAGCGCCAGCTGCGGCGTGATGCCGGTGATGAGGCAGGCTTCCGGGCTCGGCAGGTAGTCGCTGGCCGGCTTGCAGTAGAGCATCAGCGGCTCGCCGACCTCGTTCAGCTCGGCATCGGTGCGGATGGCGGCGAACTGGCACGGCCGGTCGCGGCGCGGAACAGCGCCGAAGGTTTCGTAGTCGTGCCAGAGGAAGGTGTGGGCGGGCATGAAGATGTCTGAATCTAGAGCAAGGGAGAAAAAAGTCGGGCCAGCGAGTCGCCGAAACGGCGCGGAAAACTCTGCTGCCGGTGCGGGCGCACAGGAGAAGCGCTGCGCAGGTCGGTTTCGAACTGGTCGCTCAGCTGGTTCGCGAAGGCGGGACCGTAAACCACCGCCATCACCTCGAAATTGAGGCGAAAACTGCGGTTGTCGAAATTGGCGGTGCCGATCATCGCGCACTGGTCGTCGACCACCAGCGTCTTCGAATGCAGCATGCGCGCCTTGTATTCCCAGATCTTGACGCCGGCCGCGATCAGCTCGTCGTAATAGGAACGCGCCGCCGCGCTGACGACGGCCGAGTCACTTCGGCGCGGAACCAGCAATCGCACGTCGACGCCGCGCAGCGCAGCGCTGGTCAGCGCCATCAGCGCTGGCTCGCCGGGCACGAAATACGGCGTCGTGAGCCAGGCGCGCTGGTCGGCCGAATGAATCGCCGCGACATGCATGCGGTGGATGGCTTCGAGCGGCGAGTCGGGCCCGCTGGTCACGATCTGCGCCGCGATGTCGCCGCCTTCGATGCGCGGCATCATGCGGTCGATCGACTCGTCGACCATCTGGCGGACGCTCTCGCCGGTCGCGTAGCTCCAGTCCTCGAGGAACGTCGTCTGCAGCCAGCGCACCGCGCTGCCTTCGAGGCGAATGTGCACGTCGTGATAGGCATCCTGCCGCGTGCGGCGGTCTTCTTCGTCGGTGATGTTGACGCCGCCCGTGAATCCGATACGGCCGTCACAGACGACGATCTTGCGGTGGGTCCGGTAATTGATGACGGGACGCAGGCGCCGCCCGATGCGGGTGTCGTGGAACAGCGCGACATGGATGCCGGCGTCGTGCATCGGCGCCATGAACTTGCGCCCGACACTCTTCGAACCCAGTGCATCGAGCAGCAACCGCACCGTGACGCCCTGCTTCGCGCGTTCGATCAGCAGATCGCGAAGCGCGGTGCCGATCTTGTCGGTCTCGAAGATGTAGTACTCGAGGTGCACATGGTCGCGCGCCTTGCGAACCGCCTCGAAGATCGCGTCGAAGGTGCGCGCGCCGCCGGACAGCAGTTCGGCCGACACCACGCTCGACACCGGAATCCCACACGATGCCGTGCCGAGCGCCGCAAGCTGGCGCAATGCGGGTGGTGCTTCGTTCGCAGCCTCCCGCAGGCGCGCCGTGTCTGCCGGCGATTGCGCGATCGCCCGGCTGCGCAGCCGTTTCAGCCGCTGCTTCTTGAGCCGCTGCGGCCCGAGGAAGTAATAGATCAGGAAGCCCGCGAACGGCAGCAGCGCCAGCGACAGAATCCAGCTCATCGTCGAGAGCGGCGCGCGCTTCTGCATCACGATCCAGACCGACAGCACGGCCATGTAACCGCTCCAGGCGAGCGAAAGACCGGTGCGCCATTCGGCGCTGAGTTCGGGGATGACCAAAAGTGTGGGGAGTTGGGAAGCAGGCGGACGAAAAAAAACCGGTAGCTGGAATGCTACCGGTCTTTTTGAACGGTCCCGAAGGATCAACCCGTTGCGGTTTCCTCGGCTTCGGGCTTCGCGCCGCGGCCTTCCTTCTTCGGCAGCGGCTGGATGTCCAGCTGCACTTCGTCCTTGTCGTCCAGGTCCACCGTGAGGCGGCCACCGTCCTGCAGGCGTCCGAACAGCAGCTCGTCGGCCAGCGCACGACGGATCGTGTCCTGGATCAGGCGCTGCATCGGGCGGGCGCCCATCAGCGGATCGAAGCCCTTCTTCGCCA
>JAQGMX010000536.1 GCA_028292145.1 Variovorax sp. | reverse complement strand
AACTTCAACACCAACGCCGACATCGCCACCATCATGGTGCCGACGATCATCCAGGGCGTGGCGATGGCGTTCTTCTTCATTCCGCTGGTGACGCTGACGCTCTCAGGCCTGACGCCTGACCGCATTCCGTCGGCGTCCGGGCTGTCGAATTTTCTGCGGATCACCGCTGGGGCGATGGGCACGTCGATCGTCACGACCGTCTGGGACAGCCGCGCGACGGTGCATCACGCGCAGCTGTCGGAGTCGATCACCCAGGGGAACGCGGCTGCGACCAGCGCCATCGCCGGTCTGCAGAACAGCGGCCTCAGCTCCGAGCAGGTGCTCGGGCAGATCAACCGCCTGATCGACCAGCAATCGTTCATGCTGGCCGCCAACGACGTGTTCTATGCGTCGGCGGTGCTTTTCATCTTCCTGGTGCCGCTGATCTGGCTGGCGCGACCGCAGATGGGCGGCGCGGGTTCGGCGGATGCGGCAGCCGGCGCGCATTGAGCGTGTCGGCGCTGTCGGCCGGTGATGCGCCCCCGCGCTGACAGCATGCTGACTGTCGGGCCTCGCGGCGGGTTTCTGGTTGCAGTGCAGCATAGGCATTTGCCCCAGTAGGCAAGGGGAGGGGCGTCGCGAACAATGCGCCGCATGACAGACCTTTCATCCATGCCTACGGAAGCTCGCGCCAGATGAGCGACATCATTCTCGAGACGCGGCAGCTCACCAAGGAGTTCCGCGGCTTCACCGCCGTGAGCAAGGTCGACCTAAAGGTCGAGCGCGGGTCCATCCACGCCCTGATCGGCCCCAACGGCGCCGGCAAGACCACCTGCTTCAACCTGCTGACCAAGTTTCTCGAGCCGACAACCGGCACGATCCTGTTCAACGGTCAGGACATCACCCGTGAACGCCCGGCGCAGATCGCGCGGCGCGGCATCATCCGGTCGTTCCAGATCTCGGCCGTGTTCCCGCATCTCACGCTGCTCGAGAACGTGCGGCTCGGCCTGCAGCGCTCGTTGGGCACGTCGTACCACTTCTGGAAGAGCGAGCGCACGTTGAAGCCGCTCGACATCCGCGCCCGCGCGCTGCTGTCCGAAGTTGGGCTCGACCATCTGGCAGACGAGCTGACGGTGAACCTGCCCTACGGCCGCAAGCGCGCGCTGGAGATCGCCACGACGCTCGCCATGGACCCCGAACTGATGCTGCTCGACGAACCGACGCAAGGCATGGGCCACGAAGATGTGCACCGCGTCGCCGAACTCATCAAGCGCGTGTCGGCCGGCCGCACGATCCTGATGGTCGAGCACAACATGAGCGTGGTCTCGACCATCGCCGACACCATCACCGTGCTGCAGCGTGGCGCGGTTCTGGCCGAAGGCCCCTACGCGCAGGTCTCGAAGAATCCGCAAGTGATGGAGGCCTACATGGGCACCACCGACGGCCAGCTGCAGGGAGCGCACTGACATGGCCGCACCCGCACTGGAAATCAGCGGTCTCCACGCCTGGTACGGCGAATCGCATGTGCTGCACGGCGTTGACCTGGTGGTGCAGCCGGGCGAAGTCGTCACGCTGCTCGGCCGAAACGGCGCAGGCCGCACGACCACGATGCGCGCCGTGATGGGCCTGACCGGCGCACGCAAGGGCAGCATCAAGGTCCACGGCGTCGAGACGATCGCGATGCCGACCTACCGCATCGCGCATCTCGGCATCGGCTATTGCCCGGAAGAGCGCGGCATTTTCGCAAGCCTGTCGACCGAAGAGAACCTGATGCTGCCGCCGCCGCTCAAGGGTACGGGTCCGGGGATGTCGATCGACGAGATCTACGCCATGTTCCCGAACCTCGCCGAACGCCGCAACAGCCAGGGAACGCGCCTGTCGGGCGGCGAGCAGCAGATGCTGGCCGTCGCGCGCATCCTGCGCACCGGCGCCAAGCTGCTGCTGCTCGACGAAATCTCCGAAGGGCTCGCCCCGGTGATCGTGCAGGCGCTGGCCAGGATGATCACGATGTTGCGCAGCAAGGGCTACACGATCGTGATGGTGGAGCAGAACTTCCGCTTCGCCGCGCCGCTGGCCGATCGTTTCTACGTCATGGAGCACGGGCGCATCGTGGAGAAGTTCGGCGCTTCGGAGCTCGAAGCCAAGATGCCGGTACTCACCGAATTGCTCGGCGTCTAGTTTTTTTCGTTCGACTTATTCAGAATTTTTTCGACTCGCTGGAGACACACATGAACAAGCAAATCACCGCAATCGCCCTGGCCATCGGCACCCTCGCGCTGGCTTCCACTGCCGCGCAGGCACAGGAAAAGGTCAAGATCGGTTTCATCACCGACATGTCCAGCCTTTACGCCGACGTCGAAGGCAAGAACGGCGTGATCGCGATCCAGATGGCGATCGACGATTTCGGTGGCAAGGCGCTCGGCCAGCCGATCGAACTAATGTCCGCCGACCACCAGAACAAGGCCGACATCGCCGCTTCCAAGGCGCGCGAGTGGATCGACACCGCCGGCGCGACGATGATCTTCGGTGGCACGAACTCCGGCACGGCGCTGGCCATTGCCAAGGTCGCGGCAGAGAAGAAGCGTGTTTATTTCAACAACGGCGCGGGCACCTCGGCGCTCACCAACGACCAGTGCACGCCGTACACGGTCCACTATGCGTACGACACCGTCGCGCTGGCCAAAGGCACCGGTGGCGCCGTGGTCGACCGCGGCGGCAAGAGCTGGTTCTTTTTGACAGCCGACTATGCGTTCGGGCAGGCGCTTGAAACGGACACCACTGCCGTCATCAAGGCCAAGGGCGGCACGATCGCCGGCGCGGTGCGGCATCCGCTCAACGCTTCCGACTTCTCGTCGTTCCTGCTGCAGGCTCAGAACTCGAAGGCGCAGATCCTGGGTCTGGCCAATGCGGGTGGCGACACCATCAACGCCATCAAGGCGGCACGCGAATTCGGCATCAACAAGACGATGAAGACCGCCGGGCTGCTGGTGTTCCTGACCGACATCCACAGCCTGGGCCTGAAGAACACCGAAGGCCTGCTGCACACGACCAGCTGGTACTGGGACCTGAACGACGACACCCGCAAGTTCGCCAACGCCTTCTTCGCCAAGACCAAGCGCATGCCGACCGATGTGCAGGCTGCCGACTACTCGGCCACCATGACCTACCTGAAGGCCGTGACCGCCGCGAAGACGACCGACTCCGACAAGGTGATGGCCGAGCTCAAGAGCATGAAGATCGACGATTTCTACGGCAAGGGTCAGATCCGCGCCGACGGCAGCTTCATTCACGACATGTACCTGGTCGAAGCCAAGTCGCCCGCCGAATCCAAGAAGCCGTGGGATTACCTGAAGGTGATCCAGAAGCTGCCGGGCGAACAGGTCTTCACCGCCAAGGCCGACAGCAAGTGCCCGCTCTGGAAGTGACTTTGGTTCACCCCCAGGCTTGCCCACTTCGTGTGGCAGTGCCAACCCCCTGCCGGGGGCAACACCAGCGGCCGGGCGGAGCCCGTTCCGCGGTGTTTTTGGTGAAGTGAAACGCCCCGCTAACTTATGAACATCTCTCTTCCTGCCTTGCTCAGCCAGCTTCTGCTGGGGCTGGTCAACGGCTCGTTCTACGCGATCCTGAGCCTGGGGCTGGCCGTGATCTTCGGGCTGCTCAACGTCATCAACTTCGCGCACGGCGCGCTGTTCATGATGGGCGCCATCCTGAGCTGGATGGCGATGGAATATTTCGGCATCAACTACTGGGTGATGCTGCTGGTGGCGCCGGTCATCGTCGGGCTGTTCGGGGTGCTGATCGAGCGTTTTCTGCTGCGCTGGATCTACAAGCTCGATCACCTCTACGGCCTGCTGCTGACGCTGGGACTGACGTTGCTCATCGAAGGCGCGTTTCGTTCGGTCTACGGCGTGTCGGGCCTCTCGTACGACGCACCCGACGCGCTTTCCGGCGCGACCGACGTCGGCTTCATGGTGCTGCCGAACTACCGCGCCTGGGTCGTCGTTGCGTCGCTGGTGATCTGCTTCGCGACCTGGTTCGTAATCGAGAAGACACGCCTCGGCGCCTACCTTCGCGCCGGCACCGAGAACCCGCGGCTGGTCGAGGCTTTCGGCGTCAACGTGCCGTTGATGATCACGCTGACCTACGCTTTCGGCTGCGCGCTTGCCGCCTTTGCCGGCGTGCTGGCTGCACCGGTGATCCAGGTGTCGCCGCTGATGGGCCAGAACCTGATCATCGTGGTGTTCGCGGTGGTCGTGATCGGCGGCATGGGCTCGATCATGGGCGCCATCCTCACCGGCCTGGGCCTCGGCATCGTCGAAGGCCTGACCAAGGTAATCTATCCAGAAGCTTCTTCGACAGTGGTGTTCCTGATCATGGTGATCGTGCTGCTCATCCGTCCCGCCGGCCTGTTCGGCAAAGAAAAGTGATGCGGGCTGCAGCATGAAAAAACTATCTCTCGCTATCTACGCGCTGCTGCTGGTCGGGCTCATCGTGGCGCCGTTCTTCGGTGCCTACCCGGTGTTCGTGATGAAGCTCATGTGCTTCGCGCTCTTCGCCTCCGCCTTCAACCTGCTGTTGGGCTACACCGGCCTGCTGTCTTTCGGTCATGCGGCGTTTCTGGGCGGTTCGGCCTACGTTGCCGGCTACGGCATGAAGTCGCTCGGCTTCACGCCGGAGATCGGCCTGCTCGCCGGTACTGTCGCCGGCGGCTTGATGGGCTGGCTGTTCGGCGTGCTCGCCATCCGCCGTCAGGGCATCTACTTCGCAATGATCACGCTGGCTCTGGCGCAGATGATGTTTTTCGTCGCGCTGCAGGCGAAGTTCACTGGCGGCGAGGACGGCCTGCAGGGCGTGCCGCGCGGCAAGTTGTTCGGAATGATCGACCTGTCCAACGACCTGACGATGTACTACGTCGCGCTCGTGGTGGTGGTGGCGGCCTTCCTGCTGATCGTGCGGACGATCCATTCGCCGTTTGGTCAGGTGCTCAAGGGCATCAAGGAAAACGAACCGCGTGCGTTGTCGCTGGGCTACGACGTGGCCCGCTTCAAGCTGCTGGCGTTCGTGCTTTCGGCTGCGCTTTCGGGTCTGGCGGGTTCGCTCAAGACGCTGGTGCTCGGCTTCGCGACGCTGTCGGATGTGCACTGGACCGCGTCGGGCCAGGTGATCCTGATGACGCTGGTCGGCGGGCTCGGCACGCTGTCGGGGCCGCTGGTCGGATCGGCCGTCGTGGTGTTGCTGGAGAACAAGATCGGCGACTTCGGCACGTTCCTCGGCCGTGTGACCGGCGTCGAGTGGTTCAACACGCTGGGCGAGTCGGTGACGATGGTGACCGGGCTGATCTTCGTGATCTGCGTGCTGGCTTTCCGCAAGGGGATCATGGGCGAGATCATCGCGTTCATCGACCGGATGCGGAGCCGGAAGTCGGCACGGTGATTCGCCCCCCGGCAAGCTACATCTGAAGCTTTGCCGCGTATCCCGTCATCTCCAGGTAACCCCGGCCAATGCGCCGGCCCTGCGCGTCGCGCAGTTCGCTGAGGCCTTCCCAGTACACGGCGCCGGTCGATCCGGTGCTGTCGAGTTCCTGGTTGTCGAGCAGGGCGTGGACGGAGAAATTGCCGGACGGCGTCTCGATGGCCCATTCGACCGGGTAGCTGGCCTTCGTCTGCGGACTGGTCCAGCGGCGCCGCGCGGCGAAGCGGACTTCTTCAGCCTTGAAGATCCGCGCCGCGCCGCCCTTCGGCCTGAACGAGCCGCCTGCCCATAGCGCGCTGCCGTCGGCTCGCCGCAGGTGGAAGGCCGTCAGCGCGCTGCCGTCGTCGAGGTTCATGCCGATCCAGTCCCAGCCGACGGCTTCCGGATGCAGCAGCGCTTCGCTCCATTCGTGGTCTAGCCAAGCCGAGCCGCCTGTCAGGTCGAACGATTTGCCCCGCAACGTGATCCGGCCCTGGGCCGACAGTTGCGGCTCGCTGTAGTAATAGCTGGCTTGCGCTGCGTCGGGGCCCTTGCGTGAAAGGCCGGCGTCCCCCTGCAACAACACGGGCTGAGTCGGCGCGAAGTCGATCGTCAGCGTGAAATCGTTGGCCGGGAGGCGGGCGGTGTAGCGGCCTGTCGAAGCATCGCGTACCAGCGACCAGTCGCGCAACTGCACGAACGTGTCCGTTTCGCCGGCGCCTGCGATGTCGAAACCGGCGCGTGCGATGCGCTGGTCATGCCAGAGCTTCTGGCCCTGCAGATCGGTGACGGCGGCATGCGCGAACACGAGTTGCCGCGCGGCGAACGCCGACTTCATCTGCGCGGTGCCGTCGATGCGCGAGCGGAAAAACGTCAGCTGGAAGCCGAACGCGCGATCGCCCGATGCGGCATGGCCTGTGATGTACCACCATTCGGTGCGCAGGTCGGGGTGGCTGCCGGCACCTTGACCGCATGGCTCGCGGGACGTGCCGCCGCGGGCCGCGACGCCGTGCTGGCCGTGAAAGAGGATTGGTG
>JAQGMX010000525.1 GCA_028292145.1 Variovorax sp. | reverse complement strand
GGAAACCACTGATGCGCATCGACGAAGCCCAACCGTTTCCATACGACTTCGATGTGAAGACGACGGCGCTCGTCCTCATCGATTTCCAGCGCGACTTCATGGAACCCGGCGGTTTCGGCGACACGCTGGGCAACGACGTGTCGCTGCTCCAGGCCATCGTGCCGGCAACCCGCCGGATGCTCGACGCATGGCGGAAGGCGGGCGGCTGGGTCGTTCACACACGGGAGGCGCATCGGCCCGATCTTTCAGACTGCCCGCCGGCCAAGCGCGATCGCGGCAGCCCGACGCTGAGGATCGGCGACGTCGGGCCGATGGGGCGCATCCTGGTTGTCGGCGAACCCGGCAGCCAGATCATCGATGCGCTCGCGCCGGTCGATGGCGAACTGGTCATCGACAAGCCGGGCAAGGGTGCCTTCTACGCGACCGGCCTGCAGGCGGCGCTGCAGGAACGCGACATCACGCACCTGCTGTTCGGCGGCGTGACGACCGAAGTCTGCGTGCAGACCAGCATGCGGGAGGCCAACGACCGTGGCTACGACTGCCTGCTGATCGAGGACTGCACCGAGAGCTACTTTCCGGCGTTCAAGGCCGCGACGGTCGACATGATCCATGCTCAAGGCGGCATCGTCGGCTGGACCGCGTCGAGCGCCGCAGTGATCGCCGCGCTCGGCCGGACCCGGGACTAATATCGCGCCGTGTCCACCGTTCAGTCTGCCAATTCCATCGCTGCCGATCCCGCCGTCTTTCGGACGCGGGCCGCCGAGGTGTACGCGCAACTCAAGCGCGATGTCGCCGAATTCAAGCTGGTCCCCGGCGATCGGTTCACCGAGAACGAGATCAGCGAACGGCTCGGGGTTTCGCGCACGCCGGTCCGGCAGGCGCTGTTTCGGCTGCAGCAGGAAGGTTTCGTCGAGGTGCTGTTCCGCAGCGGCTGGCGCGTGCTGCCGTTCGACTTCGAGCAATTCGAGCAGTTCTACGACCTGCGGATGATTCTCGAGACCACGGCGGTGCATCGCCTCTGCGAAACCGACCGGCACATCGACCGCACAGCCATCGACGGGCTGGCCGACATCTGGCTGGTGCCGGAAGCCCAGCGCAGCAGCCAGACCGCGCAGGTCGCCAAGTGGGACGAGGAATTCCACTGCACGCTGGTGGCCGCTGCCGGCAATGCCGAAATGGCCCGCGTGCACCGCGAGGTGACCGACCGCATCCGCATCATCCGGCGTCTCGACTTCACGCAGCAGCCGCGCATCGACGCGACGTATGACGAGCACGCGAAGATCCTCAAGGCTGTCCTGGCCAATCGCGGCGACCAGGCTGCGATGCTGCTGCGGGCGCATATCGAGACCAGTCAGGCGGAAGTGCGAAAGATCACGCTGCACCAAGTGCACATGGCGCGGCATGCTGCGCGGTGAAAGCGAGAAAACGCCCGCGCGCATGGTGTAAACTCGCCATCCGGTTCGCACAGAACCTTCAGATTTGGGAAGCCTTCCAGCTTCCCTTTTCTTTGATGCACCCACGGTGCATCGTCAGTGTTTCAGGTTTCTCGGTTAATTGGATAACGGCGCGATAGCAAAGCGGTTATGCAACGGATTGCAAATCCGTGTAGCCCGGTTCGACTCCGGGTCGCGCCTCCAAAGATCCAATCTGTTAGACCATTTTTTGCATAAGCAAGCAAAAAATCAATCGTTCCCCGCTGAAGCCGGTGCTTCTACAGTGGCTGTTCCGATCCTTCCGGGTCCCAACAGCTACTGCTTTCCATGCCGGCCGTCCTTTCACCACAAGCCAACAGCGCTCCAGCCCAGCACTTCGAAGTCCGCCCCTTCGCCGCCCCCGTCGGCGCTGAAATCATCGGCCTCGACATCTCGAAGCCGATCAACGAAGCCGATTTCGCCCGCATCCATCGGGCACATCTCGATCATCACGTCGTTGTTTTCCGCGACCAGCAAATCACGCCCGCTGCACACGTGCAATTCAGCCGCCGTTTCGGCCCGCTCGAAATCCACGTGCTGCATCAGTTCCAGCTGCCGAAGCATCCCGAAATCCTCATCGTCTCCAACATCAAGGAAAACGGCGAGCCGATCGGTCTCGGCGACGCCGGCGTCTACTGGCATTCGGATATTTCGTACAAGCCGAATCCAAGCCTCGGTTCGCTGCTGCATGCGCAGGAGCTGCCGTCGGAGGGCGGCGATACGCTTTTCGCGGACCAGCATCTCGCCTGGGAATCTCTGAGCCCGGCGCTGCAGCGGCGCATCCTGCCGCTGAAGGCAACTCACAGCTACCTCGCCAAATACGAAGATCTGCGGGCGAAGAATCCTTGGCGCCCGAAGCTGTCGCAGGCGCAGATCGATCAGGTCGCGCCGGCCGTGCAGCCGGTGGTCCGCACGCATCCCGAAACCGGCCGCAAGGCGCTGTTCGTCAGCGAGCATTTCACGACCGGGATCGTCGGCCTGCCGAAGGAAGAGGGCGACGCGCTGCTGGCCGAACTGTTCGCGCACAGCGTGAAACCGGAGTTCGTCTACCGCCACCAATGGAAGCCGCACGACCTCGTGTTCTGGGACAACCGCTTGTTGATGCATCTGGCCGCCGGCACGCCCGACCATCTGCGCCGGAAGCTCTACCGCACCACGGTCGTCGGGGACACGCCGCGCTGATCAGCCACCGACCCGAACCTCCCGTTTTCAGGACACCGATTTCAATGAACCGATTCAAACGCACAGCCGCGGCCATCCTCGCCGGCGTAACTCTCCTCACCGCCAGCCTTGCGGCGCAGGCCGAGGGCCAGATCCGCATCGCCGAGCAGTTTGGCGTGGTCTATCTGCTGCTCAACGTCGCGCAGGACCAGAAGCTGATCGAGAAGCATGCGAAGGCCGAGGGCGTCGATGCCAAGGTCGAGTGGGTGAAGCTGTCGGGCGGCTCGGCCGTGAACGACGCGCTGCTGTCCGGCAACATCGAGATCGCAGGCGCCGGCGTCGGCCCGTTGCTGACGATCTGGGACCGCACCAGGGGCCGGCAGAACGTGAAGGGCGTGGCGTCGCTCGGCAACTTCCCGTACTACCTCGTCAGCAACAACCCGGCCGTGAAGACGATCGCCGATTTCACCGAAAAGGACCGCATCGCCGTTCCGGCCGTGGGCGTATCGGTGCAGTCGCGGGTGCTGCAGCTCGCCTCGGCCAAGCTGTGGGGGGACAAGGACTTCGCGAAGCTCGACAAGATCAGCGTCGCGGTACCGCATCCCGATGCGGCGGCGGCGATCATCAAGGGCGGCACGGAGATCACCGGGCACTTCGGCAATCCGCCGTTCCAGGATCAGGAGCTCGAAGGCAATCCGCAGGCGCACATCGTGCTGAATTCCTACCAGGTGCTTGGCGGCCCGTCGTCGGCCACCGTGCTCTATGCGACCGACAAGTGGCGCAAGGAGAACCCGAAGACCTACAAGGCGTTCGTTGCCGCGCTGGACGAAGCGGCTGCTTTCGTGACGGCCAATCCGGAGAAGGCGGCCGACATCTATATCAAGGTCAGCAACGCGAAGATCGACCGCAATCTTCTGCTGAAGATCATCAAGAACCCCGAAGTGCAGTTCAAGACGACGCCGCAGAACACCTATCCGCTGGCCGAGTTCATGCACCGCGTGGGCGCGATCAAGAACAAGCCGGCATCGGCGAAGGACTATTTCTTCGAGGACGCGCACAACGCGTCGGGGAATTGAGCGTGATCCCCAGTCTTCGAGCACTTCGTGTCGCTGCGCCAACCCCCTTTCAGGGGGCGACACCGGTGGCCCGGCAGAGCCGGATCCACGGTGTCTCTGGAAGGGATGCGGGCGATCCTACGGGTGCCTTGCTTCAGGTCGACAACGTCAGCCTCGAATACCGCACACCGGAGCGCGTCGTCCGCGCGACGCATCGGGTGAGTTTTGACCTGCACGAGGCCGACCGCTTCGTGTTGCTCGGGCCGTCGGGCTGCGGCAAGTCGACGTTGCTGAAAGCGATCGGCGGCTTCATTGCGCCGGTCGAGGGTGAAATCCGGCTCGACGGCCATCGCGTGACCGCACCGGGGCCGGACCGCATCGTCGTGTTCCAGGAGTTCGACCAGTTGCCGCCGTGGAAGACGGTCATGCAGAACGTGATGTTTCCGCTGCTCGCCTCGCGCACGCTGGGCCGCAAGGAGGCCGCCGAACGCGCGCTGCATTACCTTGACAAGGTCGGTCTGGCGGCGTTCGCCGACGTGCATCCGCACCAGCTGTCCGGCGGCATGAAGCAGCGCGTGGCGATCGCCCGGGCGCTAGCGATGCAGCCGCGCGTGCTGCTCATGGACGAGCCTTTCGCTGCGCTCGACGCGCTCACGCGCCGGAAGATGCAGGAGGAACTGCTCGAGCTGTGGGACGACGTGCGCTTCACGCTGCTGTTCGTCACGCATTCGATCGAGGAGGCGCTGGTGGTCGGCAACCGAATCGCGTTGCTGTCGCCGCATCCGGGTCGCATGCGTGCGGAGATCAACAGCCACGATTTCACGCTGGCGAGCCAGGGCGGCGTCGAATTCCAGGCAGCCGCGCAACGCCTCCACAACATGCTGTTTGAAGCACCGGTCGAGCCGCGGCAAGAGAGGCTCGTCGCATGAGCGCCGCCGTCAATCCACCGATCCGGCCCGAATACGAGAAGCGGCTGGAGGCCTTCACGGAAGTTCCGGTCGAACGCTCGCTGCCGTTCACCACGCGACTCTGGGCGCAGGGCTGGCTGCGCAAGGGGCTGATCCTGATCGCGCTCGCGGTGATCTGGGAGGTCGCCGCGCGTTGGCAGGACAACGATCTGTTGCTGCCGACGTTCCTGGCGACCGCGCGCGCGCTCGTCGACGGCATCGCCAGCGGCGAGCTGATCGACAAGGTGCGCATCTCGATGGCGGTGCTGCTGCAGGGCTACGTCGCCGGCGTGCTGCTGGCGTTCGGGTTGACGACGCTGGCCGTGTCGACGCAGATCGGCCGCGATCTGCTGGGCACGCTGACGTCGATGTTCAACCCGCTGCCGGC
>JAQGMX010000330.1 GCA_028292145.1 Variovorax sp. | reverse complement strand
ACATTCGCACGGCCACGAGCATGCGAGCGATGAGGCGCCCGACCTCAACCTCAAATCCGCTTACATCCACGTTCTCGCCGACGCCGCGACCTCGGTGCTTGCCATCGCCGCGCTGATCGGCGGCTGGATCTACGGCTGGTCGTGGCTCGATCCGGCGATGGGCATCGTCGGCGCGGTGCTGGTCGCGAACTGGGCCAGGGGACTTCTGATGGAAACCGGCCGGGTGCTGCTCGACCGCGAGATGGACCATCCGGTGGTTGAAGAGATACGCGACGGCGTCGAAAAAGGGCTGGCCGATTCGCACACGCGGGTGGCCGATCTGCATGTGTGGCGCGTCGGACGCAATGCGTATTCGTGTGCGCTGACGGTGGTCACGCATTCGATGGCGCTCGACGCGAATACGGTGCGTGCGCAGTTCTCGATGCACGAGGAAATCGTGCATTCGACGGTGGAAATCCAGCGCTGCGCGGACGGTCACTGAACTTTCACGCGGCTGCCATGCCGTTGTCTTCCGCGCGCCGGAAGCTCCGGTTCCATGCAACGCGACGCCGCCTTTCTCCGCGCATGGTCCGACACTGCCGCACGCCCCGTGCAGCACTTCCGCACGCTGTGGATCTCCGACCTGCACCTTGGTACGCCGGGTTGCCAGGCACAGGCGCTGCTCGATTTCCTCAAGCACACCGAATGCGAGACGCTTTTCCTGGTCGGCGACATCATCGACGGCTGGCAGCTGAAGCGGCAGTGGTACTGGCCGCCGGCCCACAACGACGTGGTGCAGAAGCTGCTGCGCAAGGCGCGCAAGGGCACGCGCGTGATCTTCGTGCCGGGCAACCATGACGAGTTCGCGCGCAAATACCTGAACCACAACTTCGGCGGCATCGACGTCGTCGACGACTGGATCCACGAGACCGCCGACGGTCGCAAGCTGTGGGTGATGCACGGCGACCTGTTCGACGGCGTGATCCAGTGCGCGAAGTGGCTGGCGCATGTCGGTGACTCGCTCTATGAATTCACGCTGCGTCTGAACCGTCACCTCAACTCGCTGCGCGCGCGCATGGGGCTGCCGTACTGGTCGTTGTCGCAGTACCTCAAGCTGAAGGTGAAGCGTGCGGTCAGCTATGTCGGCGACTTCGAGCAGGCCGTGGCGCGAGAGGCGCGCAAGCGCGGTGTGCAGGGCGTGGTCTGCGGGCACATCCACCACGCGGAGATGCGCGACATCGACGGCATCCTCTATTGCAACGACGGCGACTGGGTCGAGAGCCTGACCGCCTTGGCCGAGCACGCCGACGGCACGCTCGAAATCCTGCGCTGGGCCGAACACATGCCGGTGGCCGCTGGGCGAGCGCAGCGTGAGACGTCGAAACCGGCGGCGGTGCACGCATGATGCTGCTCGATCCGCGCGGCGAAGCAGAGACAGCGGAAGGCGAGGGCGGTGCCGCCGGTGCATTCGTGAGGACGTGCACCGTCGATCTGGTCTACATCGACGCGGGCGGCGGACACCGCGCATCGGCGCTCGCGCTGGAGGCGGCCATCGTCCGTGCGGGGTTGAAGTGGAGCGTGCGACTGGTCAATCTGCGCGAGGTGCTCGACCCGACCGACGGCTTTCGGCGCTTCACCGGCATCGACCCGGAGGATGTCTACAACCAGCGCATCAAACGCGGCTGGACTGCAGGGCTCGCGCAGGAACTCAAAGTGCTGCAGGCCATGATCCGCTGGTCGCATGCACCGCTGGTGCGGCGTCTGCGAACGCATTGGGCAGAGACGCGTCCGGACATGGTCGTCTCGCTGATACCCAACTTCAACCGCGCGTTGCGCGCATCGTTGGCGCTGGCGTGTCCGCAGGCGCCCTACGTGACCGTACTGACCGACCTGGCCGACCATCCGCCGAACTTCTGGATCGAGAAGGGGCTCGACCAGCACATCGTCTGCGGCTCGGGCCGCGCCGTGCAGCAGGCGCGCGATGCGGGCTACGCGGCTTCGCGCATCCATGCGACCTCGGGAATGATCCTGCGGCACGGCTTTCACGACGGGCAGCCCTGCGACGAAGCCGCGCGTGCGAACGCGCGCGTTGAACTTGGCCTCGATCCGCACCGCGCGACCGGCATCGTGCTGTTCGGCGGCCAGGGCGCGAAGGCCATGCTGGATATTGCCCGTCGCCTGCCCGATGTGCAGTTGATCCTCGCCTGCGGTCACAACGCCAAGCTCGCGAACGCGCTGCGCGCGCTGCCGGTGCAGCCCGGACAGGCGCCGCGGCTCGTGCTCGGCTTCACGCCCGATCCTGCGCGCTACATGCGGCTCGCCGACTTCTTCATCGGCAAGCCGGGACCGGGAAGCGTGAGCGAAGCGGTGCAGATGCAGTTGCCGGTGATCGTCGCCTGCAACCGCTGGACGCTGCCGCAGGAGCGCTACAACGCACAGTGGGTGCGAGAGAACGGCGTCGGCATCGTGGTGCCGGGTTTTGCGAAGGTGCGCGAGGCCGTGACCACGGTTTTGGCCGATCTGCCTGCTTATCGCGTGGCCACGCTGCGGATGCGCAACCGCGCAGCGTTCGAGGTGCCGGAAATCCTGAGCGACCTACTTCAGCAGGTCAACCGCAGCACCACCCGTTTCTATTGAACTTGCCGCTGTATTGGCAACAGCCGGCGTGCGCTTTCGCATGCACCGCATCGAGCGCGGCGAGCCGTCCGTGGCGATGGGCTCCTACGTGAGCGCCGCTGCTGCCGTCGGACTGGAACTGCAGTTCGTCGATCCGAATGCTGAACCGCCGACCGGCACCGAGCCCTCGGCAGCGTTGCCGCCGAACATCCACGTAGCGGATTACCCGCAGCTCGCCCGTCTGGCCTGGCAATTGCCAGAGACAGCCAATGTCACGCTCGATGCGCCGAAGCTGGCGGCGCACCACTGCCCTTTCGGCGGTGGTACCGCCATGGTGCTGCACTACGGCGAATACCGCGAATCGGTCATCATCTACTTTCCGGTTCCCGACTTTGCTGGCTATCGCGCCCAGCGACAGGCGCTGATAGATGCATTGGGTGTCCGGGCCATCGCCCGGTCGGGCGCAATGCAGATTGCCACGCGCGAAGTGCGGGCTGATCAGTACGGCATTCGCACAATGCTGGAAGAAGACGGAGTGCAGATCAAGTTCGAGATCGTGCTCGAAGCCTGCATCGATCTGGAGCAGCCGCCGGCCAACGCCGCTCGCATCTGCGACAGGCGGTCGCCAAAGCCGAGGGCGCTTATGACGAGAGCATCAGAGTCGACCTTGCCCGTGCCATCGAGCGCCTGCGCGGGCAACCGCGTCGCCTCTCTCAGTGCATGGCAGCGCTTGGCATGCAACAGGTGCCGAGTGCCGTTGTTTGAAAGCAATTCAAGTTGCTGTTGTTCTAAAAAGCGGAGCCTGTTTGCGATGTTGTCAGGCAAAGAAAAAGCCCCGCAAGTCGTTGACTTGCGGGGCTTTTGTTTGGTGGCTCTTCACGGATTCGAACCGCGGACCTGTGGATTATGATTCCATCGCTCTAACCGACTGAGCTAAAGAGCCGAGCCCAAGATTATAACCAGCTTTTTCAGCCTCGCCCAAAACCTCCGATTTCCTTGACGCATGCGGGCGTCCAAACCGCGAGACATAAATCTTTCGAAACATTTCACGACTTCGCCGCCTCAGGCGAAAATCGGCGGATGCTTGCTCCAACCGCTGTCAAGATCCCGGCGCGTCATGCCGCCATGCCGGACGACCAACTGATGCGTGCCTTCACGGGCGGCGACACCCTTGCATTCGACACGCTCTATGCGCGCCACGAGAGCGCGGTGCTGCGCTTCGTGCAGCGGATGCTCGGCACGCGGCTCGCCGGCGAGGTCAAGGACGTGTTCCATGAGACGTGGGTACGCATCGTCACGGTGCGCGCGCATTTCTCGTCGCAGGATGCGGCGTGGGGCGTCTGGGCTTACACGATCGCACACAACCTGGCGATGGACCGGCTGCAGGTGGCGGGCCGCGACGCGCGGTTCAGCGCGCGCGATACCGACGAGGATGGCGATGCGCACGAACCGCTTCCTCCCGCGCGGGCGCTCGGTGCCAAGCCGATCGATCCGTCGATCCAGGACATCGAGTTCTGGCGTTCGGCGGGCCGCCACATGCTTGCCTGTCTCAACGAATTGCCCGATACGCAGCGCGCGGCTTTCCTGCTGCATCATGAGGACGGATTTACCGTCGAGAAAATCGCGGAAACCCTCGACGTCGGACTCGACACCGTGCGCAACCGCCTGCTTCACGGACGCCTGAAGCTCCAGGCCGCGATGGAACGCCGTCTCGCCGAGCAGGAGGACGCGGCATGAAGGACGACAAGCGTTATCGCGTCGATCCCGAGTTGCTGGACGAGCGCGACGATGACATGGATGACGAGTTGGTCGAAGAAGTCGAAGCGGACGACGACGACGGCGCCTTCCACGATCCGGTGCTGCGCCGCGCGCTCCTGCACGCGCCAGACCATGCCGTGCTGCCGATGGAGGAGACGCGCGAGTCGATCCTGTCTTTCGCGCACGAGGCTGTCGCGCCTTCGTTGGCTGCGGCGCCGGTCTGGGCGCAGCGCAGCTTCGTGCAGCGCCTGCTGGGTATGCGCGGCGGCGCCGGGTTCAGCGCGCACATTCCCTGGAACGGGCTGGTCGTGATCGCTCTGGTCGCAGCCGCCGTGTTCCTGCAGGAACGGGAACTGATGAGTGACTCGCGGACGAAGGTCGTGCGCGACGAAGCTCCTGCGCCGTCGACGGCCGCGCCTTCGCCATCCATGCCTGCCGGCGAAACGGTTTCAGCCACAGTTCCTGCTCCTGCAGCGCCTGCGTCAGCTCCTGTTGCCAGCTTGCCCACGCAGCCGGCTGCGATCACGGCGCCGGCTCCAGCAGCGCCGATCGTTGCCGCAGCGCCGACCATTGCCACGCCTGCCACGCCTGTGGTCGAGTCGCCGGCGGACGCCGCCGCGCGCATTGCACTGGAGCAGAAACTCCAGCGTTTCGAAGCCGCCGAAGCCAAGGCGCGGCTGGCGCAGCGGTCGGATGCCGCCGGCGGCGCGCCGTCCAGCCTGTTCTCCAGCGCGCTGCCGCGAACGGCCATCCCGGTCGAAGTCCCCATGGCGTCGCGTGCGGGTCGCGCGGGCACGACGGCTCAGCCAGATGCCGGTGTGCCCGCTTCCCAGGCACCCGCCCGCGTGGAAGAGCCGCCGACGCCGACCTTCACCGCCCTGTCTCAGTGGACCCGTCTGACCATCACATCGCCTGCCGGCGAAACCCGGCGCATCGCACGCGCCGACGCACGCGAGTTGGGTCCGCTGGTGGGTTCGGCTGCATTGGCCGGCGTCGGCCCGCAGCCGCTGCCCGGACGTGTCGAGTGGCGCATCGCCTTCGAGCGCAACGGCGAGCAGCTGGGCCTGCTGGAAGTTGCCGGCAACCAGATCCGCTGGAAGGAGAAGGGGGTTCCGGCGGGTACCGGAGCGCCGTCGGCCAGCGGTCTGGCATCGTTGCGGCAGGCGTTGAAGGAGGCGGAAGCCGAACCGGCCAAGGTGGCGGAGCCTGCGCCCACGAATGCACCTGCTGCACCTGCTGCACCTGCTGCGCCCGCAAGCGCGGAGCCGGCGCAGTAGTAGGTTTCAGCTGTTCGTGAACGCCGCCTTGCGCTTGTTGACGAACGCGTCCATGCCTTCCTTCTGATCCGAGGTCGCGAACAGCGCGTGGAACAGCCGGCGCTCGAACATCACGCCGTCCGACAGGCCGCTCTCGAACGCGCGATTCACCGATTCTTTCGCCGCCATGACCGCGACCTGCGAGAAGTCGGCGATCAGCAGCGCTGCGCCCAGCGCCTCGTCGGCCAGCTTCTCGAACGGCACGACGCGGCTGACGAGTCCGGCGCGCTCGGCTTCGGTCGCGTCCATCATGCGGCCGGTCAGCGCCATGTCCATTGCCTTGCTCTTGCCGACCGCGCGTGGCAAACGTTGCGTGCCGCCCGCGCCGGGAATCACGCCGAGCTTGATTTCCGGCTGGCCGAATTTTGCGTTGTCGGCGGCGATGATGAAGTCGCACATCATCGCCAGTTCGCAGCCGCCGCCGAGCGCGAAGCCGCTGACGGCCGCGATCACCGGCTTGCGGATCGTGCGGATCGTTTCCCAGTTGCGAGTGATGTAGTCGCCCTTGTACGCATCGACGAAGCTGTACTTGGCCATCGCGCCGATGTCGGCGCCGGCGGCGAAGGCGCGCTCGCTGCCGGTGACGATCATGCAGCCGATGGCGGGGTCGGCATCGAAGGCCTGCAGGGCGGTGCCGAGCTCGGTCATGAGCGCATCGTTGAGCGCGTTGAGCGCCTTCGGGCGGTTCAGCGTCACGATGCCGACCTTGCCGGCTTCGGTGCGCACTTCGATGTTTTCGTAGCTCATGGTGTCTCCGGGAGGGTTGTGGGAAGTCGATGGAAAGAGGATTGCCGGACCACTATAACCAGCGTCCCACCGCGGTTTAAATTGTCTTAATTGCAAATTATTCGCATCTAGAATGACCGATCAAATGGAGTTGTCATGGAAGAACACGCCGTTTTGCTGCGCGCCTACGCCAAGGCGCAGGACCGTTGCTCGCGCCTCATTGCCGAGCAGGCGGCCCAGATCGTCCGTTTGCGGGCCGCGCTGATCGTTCGCGATTCGACGCGGGCGATGGTGCGCGAGAAGTCGGTGCTTTGCATCGGTCGGGCGGAAGAATCGTCGGCCATGGCGCGTCGGCTCGTGGAGATTGCCGGTGGTCATTACCTGCATCACGACGGAGAGGATGTCCTCGAACAACAGGACAAGGGCGCCTTGGAAGCCAGCCTTCGCGCCGCCGACATGGTGATATGCCAGACCGGCTGCATGAGCCACAGCGCCTACTGGCGCGTGCAAGACCACTGCCGGCGCACCGGCAAGCCGTGCGTGATGGTCGGGATCGGGGGCGGCGCAGGCATCGGCGCCGGTGATGTTCAGGCGCAGCCGATCCGCATCGTGCGGCGGGAGATCAGGTGACCGCCATCCACGCGGCCAGCTTCGTCGCGTCCTGTGCGAACAGCCGCCACGTCGTCACCTCGGCCGGAATCACCAGCGAAAGGCGGATCAGCCGCCGGTCGCGTGCCACGAGCGCCGTCAGCTTCTTCTCGTCGCCGAGATAGAGCGCCAGATCGTCCAGTTTCGTCATCCGCCAGCCCTGTGCCGCGCGGCCCTTGGTTGCCGGCAGCTCGATGCCGATCCACTCGTCGTTTGCCGAAAAACCCGCTTTCTCGGCAGCGCCGCCGCGCAGCACGACCTTGACCTGAACGCTGCCTCCGGCTTCCGCAACGCGCAGCCCGAGCACCTGCGCGCGCTGCGCAGCATCGTCCAGCGTCGCGACGCCGTGCGCGCGCAGCAGGTCCGACAGCGGCAGTTCGCCCGCCGTGTGCGCCCACTGCGCCAGTTCGTCCGCATAGGAGCGACCGCCGACGGTTTCCAGCGCCGCCGCGACATCCGCCTCGCTGATCGGCCCGCCGCCGCTTTGCGTCCACAGCAGGCGCATCGCGTCGTCCAGCGTGCCGTGACCTTCGCGACGCAGCGTGAGGTCTAGGCACATCGCGACCAGCGCGCCCTTGGTGTAGTAGCTGACGGTCTGGTTCGGCGTCTGCTCGTCCTGCCGGTAGTACTTGACCCAGGCATCGAAACTGGCGTCGGCCACCGACTGCACCAGCCGGCCCGGCGCCTGTTGCACCTGATTGATCGTCTTGTTGACCAGACGCAGGTAGGTCGCGTCGTCGATGCGGCCGGCGCGGCGCAACAGGAGGTCGTCGTAGTAGCTGGTGAAGCCTTCGAAGAACCACAGCAGCTGCGTGTAGTTTTCCTGCGCGTAGTCGTAGCGCGCGAACTCGGCCGGTCGTAGCCGCTTGACGTTCCATGTGTGGAAATACTCGTGGCTAATCAGGCCCATCAGCGTCGTGTAACCCTCGGGCTGCTTCTTGACGCTGCGCTGCGGCAGGTCCCGACGCGTGCAGATCAGCGCGGTCGAGTGTCGATGTTCGAGCCCGCCGTAGCCGTCGTCCACCGCGTTGAGCATGAAGACGTAGCGGTCGTGCGGCGGCTTTCCGCTGCCGCGCTTGTTGCCTGCTTTGCCGACCTTGTCCCCGTGCCAGAAGCGCATCTGCGTCTCGCAGATCGCGCGCGTATCGGCGATCAGCTTGTCGCCGTCGAAGGAGGGCGGTGCGCCGGTCACGACGAAGCGGTGCGGTACGCCGCCGGCCTCGAACCGGGCGCTCCAGAACGTGCCCAATTCGACCGGACTGTCGGCGATCTCGTCGTAGTTGTCGGCCACATAGCTGCCGAAACCCTGGGCGTCGACCTTCACCGAACGCAACGCCGTGGCGCATTGCCAGCGCGCCGAGCCAGCCCTCGTCGACGGAGCGACGATTTCCATGGCTTGCGGCGCATCGGTCTGGTCTTCGACGCGCAGGCACAGGCTGGTGCCGTTGAAGAAACCGCGGTCGCCATCGAGCCAAGCGGTGCGTACCGAGTTGTCGTACGCGCACACTTCGTAGCGCAGCACCAGCGGCTTGCCGGCGACGCAGTCGATCTGCCAGCTGTGCTTGTCGCGTTGCGTCAAGGCGAGCTTTTTGCGACCCTGCGTGGCGCGCAGTCCTTGGAGATTCTTGGCGAATTCGCGGATCAGGTAGCTGCCGGGGATCCACACCGGCAGTGAAACGCATTGCAGCGCGGCCGGCGAATCGACAGTCAGCGTGACGGCGAACAGATGCGCGTGGCGGTCCGCACATTCGACGCGGTAATGGATGCGCGCTTCAGCCTTCATTTGCCGGGTGTCGTGGCTGTCGCAGCTGCCGCGACGAGTTGTTTCTCGACCTGCGCGGCCGGAACGGCGCCCGGTACGCGGGAGCCGTTGCTGAAAATCAGCGTCGGCGTTCCGGTGATGTTGTGTTTGCGACCGAACTCGACGTTGCGCTGGAGCGCCGTCACGTCGCAGCTCGCGGCTGCCGCTTCGGGCTTGACCTCGGCGCCCATCCAGTCGTTCCAGCTCTTGGCCTTGTCCTTGGCGCACCAGATGTTGCGCGACTTGGCGGCCGAGTCGGCGCCGAGCACCGGGTAGAGGAACAGGTAGACGGTGACGTTGTCGACGTTCTTCATGTCGCGCTCGAACTGCTTGCAGTAGCCGCAGTTCGGGTCCTCGAAGATCGCCAGCTTGCGCTTGCCGTTGCCGCGCACGATCTTGAAGGCGTCCTGCAGCGGCAGCTTGTCGAAAGCGATTTCGGTGAGCTTCTCGACACGCGCCTCGGTCAGGTTCTTGCGCTCGCGCACGTCGATCAGGTTGCCCTGCATCAGGTAGTCGCCCTGCGCGTCGGTGTAGTAGAGCTCGCTGCCGTTGATGCGCACTTCGAAGATGCCGGTCATGGGCGTCTTCGAGACTTCGTCGATGGTCGCGAACTGCGGAATGCGGGCGGCGAGGTTCTTGCGGATCTCCGCCTCCCCGGCGTGCGCGGGCAGGGCGGTCAGCGTGCCGAGCACGCTGAGCGCGCCCATCGCGAAAAAGGCGGCACGGGTGCGAAGGGAGGGGAAGCGGTTCATCATCGGAATTCCATTCATCGGGATCGGTTCAGACATGCAGGCCCATGGCCTGGTGCGCGATCCAGCGCTTGACCAGGTGCGTGCGGTCGAAACCGCGCATGCCCCAGTTGCGGATCGCCGGCAGCGGCTCGGTGCCGTGTGAGAAAAGCTGTTGCAGGCCATCGGTTGCCAGGCTCATCGACAGCACGTCCGTGCGCCGCGCGCGTTCGTAGCGGCGCAGCAGGCGCGGGTCGCCGACGCTGCGCCAGTAGTCGCGGGTCTTGATGACTTCGGCCAGTTCGGCCGCATCGCCCAGCCCGAGGTTCAGGCCCTGACCGGCCAGCGGATGCACCGTGTGCGCTGCGTCGCCGGCCAGCGCCCAGGCCTTGCCGGGTTTGCCGTCGGCCGAAGGCGGAAACTGACCGATCCATCGGTCGGCGATGGCGCGCTGCAACGGCCAGGCGGCGCGTTCGCTGATCAGCGTGAGCGCGCCGAGCGCATCGTGGCTCGCTTCGCGCAACGCGGCGTTGAAGGTTTCGGCGTCCTGCGCCAGCAATGTCGGTGCGCGAAACTGATCGACCGACCAGACCAGCGCCAGATCCCTGCTATCGGCGGCCGCCGCATCGCCGCCGAGCGGCAGCAGCGCCAGGATTTCTCCCTTGTCGCTGAACCATTGGCGCGCCACGCCGCCGTGCGGACGTTCGGCCGTGAGGCGCGCGGCGATCGCGTGCTGCGGATAGCGCGTCACGTCGTAGGTGACACCGAGCATTTCGCGCGTCGCGCTGAACTTCCCTTCGCAGACGACGGTCAGCGCAGCCGGAACTGGCGCGGAGACGACGTCGATCTGCGGCTGGAAGCGCACCGCGTCGGCCAGCTGACGCTCGAGCGCCGGCACGTCGACGATCCAGGCGAGCGCATCGACCTGTTGCGCATCGGCGCTGAACTGCACCTGGCCGCCGGCATCGCCGATCACCTGCATTTCGCGCATCGGCGTGGCATGGGCAGCGTCGGGCCAGGCGCGGAGCGATTCGAGCAGCGCCTTCGACGCCGCGTTGAGCGCGTAGGCGCGGACGTCGTCGCGGGCTTCGGCCGTCGGTGCGACGAGCGCCACACGGATGCGTTCACGCGCGAGCAACAGCGCCAGAGTGCGGCCGACGATGCCGCCGCCACGAATGCAAACCTCGGGGGAAAGTGCCATCGGAGGATTGTAGGAGTGGCTTTCCGGCGGCTCGCCGATTGGGGACAATCCGGCCATGACATCCATCGCTCCCGAATTCGACCTCCACGCCACCATCGCGCGCCTGTTCGTCTACCCCATCAAGTCCTGCGCCGGCGTCGAGGTTCCGGAAGTGCTGCTGACCGAGACCGGTCTGGAATTCGACCGCGCCTGGATGGTCGTCGATGCCCGGGGCGATTTCGTCACCCAGCGCGAACTGCCGCGCATGGTGCTGATCCAGCCGAAGCTCAAGCAATTGGAGATGGTGCTGCGCGCGCCCGGCATGCTCGCGCTGCACATTGCCTTCGACCGGGTCGAGGCGCCGGTGCGTGTGAAGGTGTGGAACGACGAAGTCGCGGCCTACGACATGGGCGACACCGCCGCTCAGTGGTTCAGCGACTTTCTTTCCGAGCCCGGACGGCCCGCCAAGCTGCGGCTGGTGCGCTTCGACCCGGCGCACAAGCGGTTGTCGAGCCTGAAGTGGACCGGCGGCGTCGAAGCGGAGAACCAGTTCACCGACGGCTTCCCGGTGCTGGTCGCGAGCGAGGGTTCGCTTGCGGAGCTGAACGAGCGCCTCGCCGCGGCCGGTCACGATGCCGTCGGCCTGGAGCGGTTTCGTCCGAACATCGTCCTCGCCGGCATCGAATCGCACGACGAGAACCGCGTCGATACGCTGCACATCACCACCGGGGAAGGCGTCGCCCAGCTGCAGCCGGCGAAGCCCTGCACGCGCTGCCCGATTCCCGACATCGATCCCGCGACCGCCAC
>JAQGMX010000328.1 GCA_028292145.1 Variovorax sp. | reverse complement strand
CGTCGACCGTCGCCCAGCCGGCGGCATGAATGGCGCCGGCCTGTGCGTTGAGCGTCTGGCGGGCGGGCAACTCGGCGAACGCGCGCAACACGGTCGCGGCGTCGATGCGCTCGATCCACTCGCGCGCCGGGACGCGCTGCGGCGTGATGTCGAGCGCGGCAAAGCTTTCGACACCGCAGATGCCGCAGCCAGTGCGCCCGGCGATGCTGCGGCGACGGCCTTTGAGGCGCTCGAAGCTGCGGGTGGAGATTTCCAGCCGAACTTCGACGCCGGGGATGCCTTCGGGCAGGCCGGCGTCGACCGCGGCGACGGCCTCGACGTCGATTCCGCGGCAATCGTCTGCAGCGTCGAGGATGCCTTCACTGAGCGCGAATCCGAGCGCGAATTCTTCGATGTCCTGCGGCGTCGCCATCATCACCGCATGCGAGACACCGTTGAAAACCAGTGCAACCGGCACCTCGGCCGCCAGCGTGTCCTCACGCAGCATGCCTTCGGGCGGCAGACCGGCTTCGCCGAATACACGCACGGGGAGACGGATGAGCGGCGGTAGTGTGGGAGGTGCTTTGTCAGCGAAATGGGTCCCATCACTCATCCAGACCACCTAACTCTTCAACGGCCTTGTGAAGGAACGCCGCGATCGCATCCTTGCCGGGCAACTGAACCTGATACCGCCACACGAACAATTGATTGCTCATACCCGCCAATGCGTACTCCACCAATTCAGCATTCTTTCGCGTACACAGAAGGATGCCGATGGGCGGCTGATCGCCTTCGCTCATCTCGTGCTTCTGGTAGTAGCTGACATAACTGTTGAGCTGGCCCAAATGCTCATGGCGGAAAGCATCGTTTTTCAGTTCAATGAGCACATGGCACTTGAGCACACGGTGATAGAAAACCAAATCGGCAAAGAAGTGTTCGCCGCCGATCAGCAAGCGCTTTTGCCGAGCCTCGAAACAGAAGCCATGGCCCAACTCCAGCAGGAAGGCCTGGAGCTTGTCGAGCAAGGCATCTTCCAGTTGGCCTTCGGTCATCACCTCCTGCGACTTCAGGAACTCGAACACATAAGGATCTCGAATCACTTGCTGCGGCTCGATTTGCTCTGCCGCGGCGTGGGTGTGCCTGAATAACGTTGGTTGATCGGTGGACAGGCCGCTGCGCTGGTAATACTGAGTGGCGATCTGGCGCTTGAGTTCGCGCACGGACCAGTGGCCGCGAAGTGCTTCGGTTTCGTAGAAAACACGCTGCTGTGCGTCGCCCAGTTCTACCAGTTGCTCGAGGTGGCTGTAAGAGAGGCGGTTGACGAGCAGATCGGGACTTGTCTCATGGGCGGATGGCGATTGTGCGGACGCCGTCCGCACTTTTTCTCCTTGAGGAGTCGACGGCTGCAGCCAGTTGCGCAAAGTCAGGCTGACATTGACTGCGCGGATGGCTTGCGCTGCGCACTCCTTGTGCACCTGGAGAATGCTGACCACCAACGCAGCAAATCCCGCCTCCAAAGAGCTCGAACGGTCGACCGAGTTCCCTGAGCAATTCTCATCGGCGTTGGAAAACCGCTGTTCTTCGTTGTTCATGACGTCGAGTGGCAAAAGCGCAATGCTTCGCAAAGCACGGATTGTCCGGCTTTAAGCCCTCGGCTTAGGTGTCCTTGCTCACCGTGATCGTCGGAAATCTCGACGAGAAATCCTTCGTCTTCTCCGCGATGCTCACCGCCACGCTGCGCGCCACGGCCTTGTAGATGCCGGCGACTTCGCCGTCGGGGTCGGCGATCACGGTCGGCTTGCCGCTGTCGGCCTGCAGGCGGATGTTGATGTCCAGCGGCAGCGCGCCGAGATAGTCCATCTTGTATTCCGCCGCCATCTTCTTGCCGCCTTCGGCACCGAAGATGTGCTCGACATGGCCGCAGTTCGAGCACACGTGCACCGCCATGTTCTCGACGATGCCGAGGATCGGCACGCCGACCTTCTCGAACATCTTGATGCCCTTCTTGGCGTCGAGCAGCGCGATGTCCTGCGGCGTGGTGACGATCACCGCGCCGGTCATCGGCACGCGCTGGCTCAGCGTGAGCTGGATGTCGCCGGTGCCGGGCGGCATGTCGACGATGAGGTAGTCGAGGTCTTTCCAGGCGGTCTGGCGCAGCAGTTGCTCCAGCGCCTGCGTCGCCATCGGGCCGCGCCAGATCAGCGCCTGGTCGGCATCGACCAGGAAACCGATCGACATCACCTGCACGCCGTGGCCGATGAGCGGCTGCATGATCTTGCCGTCGGCGCTCTCGGGCTTGCCGTCGACGCCCATCATCATGGGCTGGCTCGGGCCGTAGATGTCGGCATCGAGCAGGCCGACGGTCGCGCCTTCGGCAGCCAGCGCCAACGCGAGGTTGGCGGCGGTCGTGCTCTTGCCGACGCCGCCCTTGCCGGACGCCACCGCAACGATGTTCTTCACGCCCGGCAGCAACTGCACGCCGCGCTGCACCGCATGCGCCGCGATCTTGGTCGTGACGTTGACCGACACGTTGTCCACGCCCGGCACGGTGCGCGCCGCGGCGACCAGCGCCTTGCGCAACGCCGCGTGCTGGCTCTTGGCCGGATAACCCAGCTCGACGTCGAAGGCCACATCGCCGTCGTTGATCTGCAGGTTCTTCACCGACTTGGTGCCGACGAAATCCTTGCCGGTATTGGGATCGAGGACGACCGCGAGGGCGTCCAGAAGTCCCGCTTGCGTGACTGACATTGTTCAAACTCCAGAGTGGCGCGTAGTCTAAGGGGCGTCGGAAATCCCCAGTTCCGCACAGACTCTCGACAGCAACGCCTTCAGCGCGCCGACCTCCGCTTCGAGCCGCGCCACGTTCGACTTCAGCGCCGCGACTTCGCCCAGTGACGAATCGCCGCCCGTGTAGTGCGCCGCCGTGCCGACATCGTCCGCCACCGCGCCGCCCAGCAACTGCGCCCAGCGGCCTTCGCGCGCGCCCGGCAAGCGGGACAGCTTGGTCACCAGCGCGCCGTTCGGACGCTCGGCCAATTCGTTCAGAAAGCCCTCGACCGCCGAGATGTCGGCGAAGTTGTGCATCCGCTCGCAGGCGATGCGCAGTTCGCCCGCCGTCTGCGGGCCGCGCAGCATCAGCACAGCCAGCAGGATCGCCGACTGCGACGGCACGCGCAGCACGCGGTCGAAGTTGTGGGCGTAGCGCGACACCCGTCCTCCGCTGCTCTCGTCGACCAGGTGGTAGGTCTTCAGACTGTCGATCGCGGCCTGCGCCTCGGCGTCGGACACCTCCAGCACCGGGTTGCGGCTGGTTTTCTGGCTGCAGCCAGACACCAGCGCGTTCAGCGTCAGCGGATAGCTGTCGGGCACGGTGCGCTGCTTTTCGATCAGCACGCCGAGCACGCGGGTTTCGAGCAGCGACAGCGTCGCGAGCGGCGTGCCCATCGCGGTGCGGATGACGGCAGGGCCTGCCGCTGCGGGCTCCGCCGTTGGCGATTCGAGCTCAGCCACCGGAGATGCGCGCGACCAGCGCCTTCGTGAAAACCGTCGTGCTGGCATTGCCGCCCAGATCGCCGGTACGGACCTTGTCGATGTTGAGCGTCTCGTCGATGGCGCGGCGCAGGCGCGTCGCGAGATCGGGCAGGCGCACGTGATCGAGCATCAGCGCGGCGGCCAGCATGATCGCGGTCGGATTCGCGATGCCCTTGCCCGCGATGTCCGGCGCCGAGCCGTGCACCGCCTCGAAGATCGCCGCATCGGCACCGATGTTCGCGCCCGGCGCCATGCCCAGCCCGCCAACCAGACCGGCCACCAGGTCGGAGAGGATGTCGCCAAACAGATTGGTCGTCACCAGCATGTCGAATTGCCACGGATTGAGCACCAGCTTCATGGCGCAGGCGTCCACGATGATGGTGTCGAGCTCGAACTTGCCCTTGTACTTTTCCTCGTAAAGCTTCAGCCCGGTCTCCAGGAACAGACCGGTCAGCACCTTCATGATGTTGGCCTTGTGCACCAGCGTCACCTTCTTGCGGCCGGTGGCGATGGCGGTGTCGAAGGCGTATTGAAGAATGTGGCGGCAGCCCTGGCGCGTGTTGATGCCGGTGGCCATGCCCACGGCATGCGGATCGTCCCCGATGCGCACATAGTGCTCGTGGCCGATGTACAGGCCTTCGAGGTTCTCGCGCACAACCATCAGATCGATCTTGTCGAAGCGCCCGC
>JAQGMX010000488.1 GCA_028292145.1 Variovorax sp. | reverse complement strand
TCCGGCTTCGCCTCGAACATCTCGCTGGGCTTCATGCTAGGCCTGGCGCCGGCTTTCCTGGCGTTTTTCGGCATCGGGCTCGACGTGCGGCACGTCACGCTGTCGGCCGGACAGGTGGCTGCGGCTGCCGCGTCGATCGGCCTTCCGGTGATCCACCAGCCTGCGTTATGGTGGGCGGTGGCTGCGATTCCGCTGATCGGCGCCATGAACGTGGGCGTGAGCTTCTATTTCGCCTTCCGGCTCGCACTCCGCGCGCACAGTGTGAGCCGCTTCGACCGCGCCCGCATCCGTGCGGCGCTTCGTGCGCGCTGGCGTAGAAAAGCGATCAGTTTTTTCCTTCCGGTCCGATGACATCCTTCCTTCCCGCCGATCTGCTGGGTTTCTGGTCCGAATGGGTTCGCCCGTCGGCCGGCCTGCCGACGGTGCTGTGGTCGCTGCTTCTGGCGGTGGCTGCGGCTTCGGGGCACCTGGTGCAGCGCTACATGGGCATGCCGAAGGTAGTCGGCTACTCCATGGTCGGCACGGTGGTGGGGCTGGCGGGTTTCGAGGGCGCGCTGTGGCCGCTGCAGGGGATTCCGCTGTTCCTGCTGGAACTCGGCGTCGCGATCGTGCTGTTCGAGGCCGGCGGGCGGCTGCCGCTGCGCTGGTTCCGCCACAACCCGCGGGTCCTGCTGCAGAGCCTGCTCGAATCCGCGCTGACCTATTTCGGCGTCTTCTGGACGCTGCACTGGCTCGGCGTGCCCGACCCGGTCGCCAACCCGATCGCGCTGATGGCGATCGTCGCCTCGCCGGCCGTGCTCAGCCGGGTGATCATGGACACGCGCGCCTCCGGCCCGGTGACCGAGCGCGCGATGACGCTCGCCACGCTCAACACCTTCTACGCACTGGCGCTCGGCTACGCCCAGGCCGGCCTGCTCGAACGCGGGCCTGCGGGCCTCATGACCAAGCTGTATCCGGTGCTGGTCGTGCTGGGGCTTTCTTTCGTGGTCGGCGCGGTGATGGCGCTGGCGCTGCGCTCGGCGTTGCGGGTGATGAGCCCGACCAGCGAGAACACGTCGATCCTGCTGCTGGCCATCATCGGCGCAGGCGCCGCGGTGGCCGCGCACTTCGGCGGCTCGGCCGCGCTGGCGGCGCTGATCGGCGGGGTGCTGCTCAAGCAGCTCAACCCGCGTCCGTGGGCCTGGTCGCGACAGCTGGGCACCGCCGCTTCGCTGCTGACGATGCTGATGTTCGTTCTGGTTTCCATCGTCGCGGCGCAGGGCGACTGGAGCCTACCGGTCGCGGGCACGGTGCTGGCGCTGATCGGCGTGCGCGCGGTCGCGAAGATCGCGGGCGTCGCGATCGCCAACCCCGGCAGCGGCGCGAGCTGGAAGCAGGCGTTCTGGGTCGGCTGCACAATGGCGCCGCTGTCGTCGATCGCGCTGCTGATCGCGTCCAACTTCGCCACCGCTTCGCCGCTGCTCGGCGCGATGATCACGCAGATCGCGCTGCCGACCATCCTGCTGATGGAAATCCTGGGTGCGGTGCTGGCGACGGTGGCGATACACCTGTCGGGTGAAAGCTCCCGGCCGTGGACGCCAGAAGCGTTCCTGGACACCACGTCGTCATGAGCACCGAACCTCTCGATTCCCCCCACGCGAAACCGCTGCCGGCGCGCAGCGACCGCGTCGTTTCGCTGGAGCCGTTTCGCAACTCCGAGGCGCTGTCGCTCGGCGTCGAGCTGGAACTGCAGCTCGTCAACACCCACGACTACGACCTCGCGCCCTACGCCGAGGACATGCTGCGCCTCATGGCCGATATCAAGCTGCCCGGCAGCGTCGTGCCCGAGATGACGTCCAGCATGATCGAGATCTCGACCGACATCTGCCATTCGGCGCAGGACGTGATCGACCAGCTGACGCCGATCCGAGATGCGCTGGTCAAGAGCGCCGACAAGCTCAACATCGCCGTGCTCGGCGGCGGTACGCATGCGTTCCAGCAGTGGCACGAGCAGCGCATCTACGACAAGCCGCGCTTCCGGGAGCTGTCGGAGCTGTACGGCTATCTTTCGAAACAGTTCACGATCTTCGGCCAGCACGTGCACATCGGCTGCCCGAACGCCGACGCAGCGCTCCTGATGCTGCACCGCATGTCGCGCTACATCCCGCATTTCATCGCGCTGTCGGCCTCGTCGCCGTACGTGCAGGGGCAGGACACGCAGTTCGATTCGGCACGGCTCAATTCCGTCTTCGCGTTCCCGCTGTCGGGCCGCGCGCCGTTCACGCTCAGCTGGGACGAATTCGGCAATTACTTCGAGCGCATGACCCGCACCGGCGTGGTCCGCAGCATGAAGGATTTCTACTGGGACATCCGGCCCAAGCCTGAGTTCGGCACCATCGAGATCCGCGTCTTCGACACGCCGCTCACCGTCGAGCGCGCCGCCGCATTGGCCGGCTACGTGCAGTCGCTCGGCGCCTGGTTCCTGCAGGAGCAGCCTTTCACGCCGACGGAAGACGACTACCTCGTCTACACCTACAACCGCTTCCAGGCCTGCCGTTTCGGGCTCGATGCGGTCTATGTCGACCCTGCGACCGGTGATCACATGCCGCTGCGCGAACACATCCTCATGACGATGACCCAGCTCGAATGGCACAGCGAGGCGCTCAACGCCACCCGCTCCATCGCCCGGCTGCGCACCGACGTCGAGGCCGGCCAGAACGACGCCCGCTGGCTGCGCGAGAGGCAGTCGAAGGAAAAGCTGCTGGCCGAAGTCGTGCGGCAGGCGTCGCTGCGCTTTCGGGCCGGCGCGCCGAACTGAAGGAGAAAAATCCAATGTCGATAGGCGAATTCGACCTGATCGCACGCTATTTCACGCGGCCCGCCGTCGCGCGCCAGACGCCGGGCCGCGTCGCGCTCGGCGTCGGTGACGACTGCGCGCTGCTGCAACCCTCGCCGGGCATGCAGTTGGCGATTTCCACCGACATGCTGGTCGAGGGAAGGCATTTCCTCTCGACCGTTGATCCGGTCCGGCTCGGCCACAAGGCGCTCGCCGTGAACCTGAGCGACCTCGCGGCCTGCGGCGCGAAGCCGATGGCTTTCACGCTGTCGCTGGCGCTGCCGTCCGTCGACGAAGCGTGGCTCGAAGGCTTTTCGCGCGGCATGTTCGCGCTGGCAGACGAACACGGCTGCGAGCTGGTCGGCGGCGACACCACGCGCGGTCCGCTCAACATCAGCATCACCGTCTTCGGCGAAGTGCCGCCCGGCGCTGCGCTGCTGCGTTCGGGCGCCAAGGCCGGCGACGACCTGTGGGTGAGCGGCACGCTGGGCGATGCGCGGCTGGCGCTGGAGGCGTTTCGCGGCACCCTGTCGCTGCCGGCGCAAGCTTTTGTGCTGGCGCGTGCGCGCATGGAAGCGCCCTCGCCGCGCGTCGCGCTCGGGCAAGCGCTGCGCGGCGTCGCCAGCGCGGCCACCGACGTGAGCGACGGGTTGCTGGGCGACCTGTCGCACATCCTGCGGGCCAGCGGCGTCGGCGCGAGGGTGGATGCGGATGCGGCGGTCGAGCGGATCGCGCTGCGGTCGATGCCGGCGTCAGACATCGACTTGAACATCGACATCGACATGCTGCGTCTCTGCGCACTTTCCGGCGGCGACGACTATGAACTTGTCTTCACAGCGCCCGTCGGCGCGCGCGAAGCCGTCGAGCGCGCGGGCCGCGACAGCCAGACGGCCGTCGCGCGCATCGGCCGCATCGAAGCCGAACCCGGCGTGCGCATCGTCGATGCCGACGGCGCCGCGCTCGCGCAGCGCTTCACCTCCTTCGATCACTTCGGCTGATATCCGGCCGAGAATGCGCGACTTGAACTCTCCCTCCGCACCCAAATTCCGGCCGACGACGCGCTTCATGCTGTCGCATCCCGCGCACCCGATCGCGCTGGGCTTCGGCTCCGGCCTTTCGCCCTTCGCGCCGGGCACTGTCGGCACGCTCTGGGGCTGGGCTGCGTTTCTGGTGCTGCAGATCTGGCTGTCGCCGGCCGCCATCGGCTGGGTGATCCTGGCGTCGCTGCCGGTCGGCTGGTGGGCCTGCACGGTGACGGCGCGGCACATGGGCATCGCCGATCCGGGCAGCATCGTCTGGGACGAAATCGTCGCTTTCTGGATCATCCTGTGGCTCATCGCGCCGGCCGGCCTGCTCGGTCAGACCCTCGCTTTCGCGCTCTTCCGCTACTTCGACGCAGCCAAGCCCGGCCCGGTGGCGTGGGCAGATTCGCTCTTCAAGCAGCGCGATGCAACACCGGCCTCGATGCGCTGGAGCGCGGCCGGCTTCGGCATCATCTTCGACGACCTGGTGGCCGCCTTCTGCGCGCTGCTGGTGATCGCACTCTGGCGCGCCTTCTAATATGAGCAGTTCCTTGTTTCCCCTAGAAACCGTACCCACCGAGCCTGACGAAACGCCCGCGCTGGTTGTGCGACTGGCCGACGTGCTGCTCAAGCGCGGCGCCATGCTCGCCACCGCCGAAAGCTGCACCGGCGGCCTGATCGCCGGCGCCTGCACCGAACTCGCAGGTTCCAGCGCCTGGTTCGACCGCGGCTACGTCACTTATTCGAACGAAGCCAAGGTCGATCTGCTCGGCGTCGACGCGGCGCTGATCGCCGCGCACGGCGCTGTCAGCGAACCCGTCGCGCGTGCGATGGCCGAAGGCGCACGGGTGCGGTCGAACGGGCGCGCGCAGGTGTCGCTGGCCGTCACCGGCGTCGCCGGCCCGACGGGCGGATCGCCGGAGAAGCCGGTCGGCACCGTGTGGTTCGGCTGGTCGGTCGACGGCAACGTGCGCACCGAGCG
>JAQGMX010000451.1 GCA_028292145.1 Variovorax sp. | reverse complement strand
TCGAGAGGCGTGCATTCGCTACCTCACGCAGAAGTACGGAGCCGACCGGGTTGCGCAGATCGCGACGTTCGGTCGTCTGCAGCCGAAGGCGGCGATCAAAGACGCCGCGCGCGTGATGGATTACCCGGTGTCGATCGGCGAGATGACATCGAAGTTGATTCCCGATGGGCCAGGGCAAAGCTTTGAGAAGAACATGCGCGAGGGCATGGATCTGCGTAAGGCCTACGACTCTGACGCGACGGTGCGCTCGGTGGTCGACATGGCGATGCCGCTCGAGGGCATGGTGCGCAACTCGGGCATTCACGCCGCGGCCGTCGTGATCTCCGACCGCCCGCTCACCGACATCGTGCCGCTGCGTGCCGGTGATCACGGCGACCAGATCGTGACGCAGTACGAGCAGGCCGACGTCGAAGCGCTCGGGCTGCTCAAAATGGACGTGCTCGGGCTACGCAACCTCGACGTGCTCAAGAAGGTCAAGCAGTTCGTCAAAGACAGCAAAGGCATCGAACTCGACATCGGCGGCATCCCGCTCGACGACCCCGCGACGTTCGAGATGATCGCGCGCGGCGACACGACCGGCGTCTTCCAGCTCGAATCTGAAGGCATGCAGGCGGCTGCTCGACAGGTCAAGCCGACCCGTTTCGAAGACATCATCGCCCTTGTCGCGCTCTATCGCCCCGGCCCGATGGAGTACATCCCGACCTTCGCTGCAAACAAGCGACATCCCGAGAACATCAAGTACGCCGACCCGCGTCTCGAGCCGATTCTCGCCGACACCTACGGCATCACGTGCTACCAAGAGCAGTACATGATCATCGCGCGCGTGCTGGCGAACTTCACGCCCGGCCAGGCCGACGAGCTTCGCAAGGGCATCGCCAAAAAGCTCCGCCCCGTGCTCGACAAGGTCAAGCCGATGTTTCTCGACGGCTGTGCGAAGAACGGGGTCGACAAGAAAGTCGCCGCAGGCTTGTGGGAAGACGCCGAGAAGGCAGGCGACTACTCGTTCAACAAGAGCCACGCGGCGTGCTACGGCCTCATCGCGTATCAGACCGCCTGGCTGAAAGCGCATCATCCGTCGGAGTACATGGCGGCGCTCATCTCGACCGTCATGCATACCAAAGACAAGGTCCCGTACTTCGTCGCGTCGGCGCAGAAGATGGGCATCAACGTGCTGCCGCCAGACGTCAACGAGTCGGTACACGACTTCCGGGTAATGCCAGATGGGGCGGTGCGATTCGGGCTATCGGCCGTCAAGGGCGTCGGGCATGCGGCGATCGACGAGATACTCAGCGCGCGCGCGGAGCGGCCCTTCGACTCGATCTACGATTTCTGTGGACGCGTCTCGAAAGAGCACGCGAACAAGCGAGTCGTGGAGGCGCTCGTCAAGGCCGGGGCGTTCGATTGCACGGGCGACACGCGTATGGGGCAATTCGAGGTCATCGCCAACGCGATGAGTCTCGGTGCGAACGCACAGCGCGACGCTGCGAGCGGGCAATTCGACCTATTCGGCGACCTCATGGCCAATGGTGGAGGAGACGACGGCGACGAGCCGAGCGTCGCGGGCATCGAACACCCCCCGGTGCCGCGAGTCGAATGGCAGCTCCTCGAAAAACTGGATTTCGAAAAAGAAGCGACCGGTCTGTACATGTCGGGTCACCCGATCGACCAATGGCGTGAGGCGATCGACGCCCGCACGGTCGACTCGATCGGCGACGTGATCTCGCTGGGCGAGGAGTTCAATCGCCGCATGCAAGAGGATGGTTGGGTGCCGCCCAAGGAGGAGCGCGGAAAAGGCGGGCAGCGCGACGACAAGCGACACAAGGTCAAGGTCGGCGGCATCGTCACCGAATACCGTTCGCTGGTTACGAAGAAGGGCCAGCCCATGGCGTTCTTCGTGCTCGAAGGCACCGACGGGCAGACGATTCGCGTGGTCGTGTTCCCCGCCGTGTTCGAACAGGTGCGCGAGAAGCTGCAGGGTGACCGGCGCGTCATCATTCTCGATGCGCGGCTCGAAGCCAAAGATGGTTCAGTGGATCTGATGGCGGAGACCGTGTCGACCCTCGAGGAGGCGCCCGAGCTGCACGCCGTGACCGTACGCGCTCCGTCAAAGACCTTTCAAGACGCCGAGACGATGAGCCAGCTACAACGCATTTTGCGCAATTATCCGGGCACGGCCGACGTGACTTTTCGCGTGCAGACGGCTGAAGGAGAGCAGATCATGCAACTCGGTGCCGAGTGGCGGGTCAAAATCGAGCCCGGCCTACGCGCTGAATTACGTGAACTGCTGGGGCCGGCAGCGCTTACGTAGTTGGTGGTTCGCCGACAGTGCACCAGTTGAATGCTGTCGATTGCTTATCCGGCTCTTGTGCGCTTCTGAAAGCTGTGTTTCTCTGGTTGCAGGACAGATGAGCCGCTTGGTAAGTGCACCGATCGCATTGGACCGCGTCGATTACAGCACCCGCAGCTCATCGCCATGGACGGCTATGAGACGAGGACATTATGTGTGGCATGGGTGGCGTAAGCGCAGCAATTCCGGCAATCGCCCAAACACCTCCTGGGAAGACCGCGGTGCTGGGAGAAAACGGCGGAGCAGCCGTTCCGCCCAGCCCGGTGCAGGGCGGCGGCGCGGCTGGCGATTCGAATCTCCAGTCGGCACTTTCACTTCTTTCGCAGGCAATCGCAGGCCTCACCGCGCTGATGAATGGCAAGGGTGGCAAGGGTGGCAAAGGTGGCGCCGACGATGCGAACGGCGGTGGAGGCATTCTGCAGGGTCCGCCCCAGAAAGAGCCGGCCGGACCTCCGGAGAAGGGCCCGTCGGGTCCGCCCCCGATCAAGGGTGATACGGCAGTTGACAGCGCAAACGGCGGTGGGTCGGTCACGCAGGTCGCACCCGGCAAGAATCCGGCACAGACTGCGGTAGGTGGCGTCGACGGACCCGGCATCGGCCGCAAGCGAAAGAGCGGCGGCATCGGCAAGGGCAAGGGGCAGCGGCCGACACAGCTCCCGACGCAACTTCCCGCACAGTTCCCGAATCAAGTTGGTGCCGCAACGGGCGGCGGCGTCGTGCAACAGGTAGCGCCTGGCAAGATTACGGCAGTCGCTGCCGCGAACGGCGGCGCAGCAACGCAGGCACCTGCGCAGACGAGCACCATCCCGGTCGCACCAGGGAAGGTTCCGGCCCAGGTAGGCGCGGCGAATGGCGACGGTTCTGCGCCAGTGCAGCAGGCTCCTCAGAAGCCGGCGACGCAGGTCGGAAGTGCGAATGGGGATGGCTTTCCGGCTCAAGCTCCACAGAAGACCGCGACGCAGGTCGGCAGCGTGTACGGCGGCGGCTTCCCCGCACAGGCTCCGCAGAAGACCGCGACGCAGGTCGGCAGTGTGTACGGCGGCGGCTTCCCGGTTCAGGCACCGCCGAAGTTCCCTGCCCAGATTGACGCTGCTGGCGGCGGTATCAAGACCCAGCCCCCGGGGCAAGCGGTAGCGGCGGCAGCACATGCCGACGCTGCGGCTCGGGCCATCGACCGGCTCGCCGAGCCGACCGAAGTCGGCGCTCTGTACGGCGGTGGCTACCCTGCGCAGGCTCCCCAGAAGCTTCCGACACAGGTCGGCGGCGTGTATGGCGAAGGCTATCCGGCGCAGGCTCCCCAGAAGCTTCCGTCACAAGTCGACGGCGTTTCCGGCGCACCGATTCCGGTCCCAGTCAAGATCGAAGCGGCGCCCATTGCAGTCGCCGCGCCCGCAAAGGTAGAGATACCGGCGCAGATTGCGACCCAGGTTGCCGTGCCGGTTCAGGCTGCGGCTGTGCCTGCCGCATCCACGGCGGCAGTTCCGGTGAAGACCGAGACCGCGGTTGCTACGTCAGTCGCGCCAGCGACGACGTCGAGCACGAGCACCACGACGGCATAAGAACGCACTACACGTTACGAAGAGAGGGAGTCAGACGCGAGATGCGACTGGCTCCCTCTCATCGTTGGGTGACTATTTCTTCTTCTTGACGTGATCGGCGCCGTGCATCGCGTCGTAGATACCGCCGCCTGCCCCTTGGCCTAGCAGACCGCCGACCCAGCTGCCGACTGCCATACCGGCGAATCCGCCGAGAGCAGTTGTGATGCCGGTTGGCAGGAGGCTGCCCAGCGCGCTTCCGATCGTCATGCCGATGACGCCGCCGGCAGTTTGACCAGCAACCTCGCCTGTCTTTTTAGCGCTCTCTTTTTTGAAGCCGCCTTCTGCATCGATTGTCTTGTGTACTTCCCACGCTCCCAGGCCCGCCTGTGCCGTCAATGCGACCGGGCCGAGTGCTTTCAATGCAATACGCCCAAAACCGCTGGCGGCTTTGGAAAACGCCGCCGCTCCCTTCGCAGCATCGCCGACGGCGGCAGACGCCGCCGCTTTCGCCGCACCCTTGGTCGCGGTGGCTGCCGCTCCTGCCGCCTCGCCGCCGCCCGTAGCTGCTTTTGTGGCGGTCGTCGCGGCGGCGCGTTCGGCGGACTTCGCGGCAGCCTTCGCATCCATCTCCGGCGTTCGAAGGGTGACGCCGGCCTTGAGTGCCTGTTTCCAGGTCATACGCTCGCCGGCGGTCAGCATGCTTGCAGCTTTGGTCATCGCCTTGGCGTCTACCGAGTTGCCTGCGGCGCGCAGTTCGCTGGCGCGGGCGAGCAATGCTTCTTTGGTCGCCAGTTGCGCCCCGGCTCCGGCTTTCGAAACGCCGACGACATTCGCTTTGGCAGCAGACACTTCGCGCACCGCAGCCAGCGTCTTCGGGTCTTTGGTCGTGTTGGATAGGGCTTCGAGTTGGCGCGCCAAATTCGCGCGACCGCGCGCGATCGCAACACCGCCAACCGCGCCTGATGTGAGCAGGCCGATCGCCGCCTGCTGTGCCATTGCCTTAGTGACTTCTCGGCCTTGGCCCGCCTGTAACGTGTTCAGCTCTTTCATCGACTTCTTGATTTCCGGCGACTTCAGTTGGGCGAGTGCCGCAGTGAGCTGTGCTTCGTTCGGCTTACTTTCCTCGAGCTGCCGCATCGTTGCGACGAGCGACGGACCTGATGCGCCCGCAGCGACGAGAGCCGCGCGGAGCTTGTCAGCCCATGCGTCGCTCCACGCAGGTGGGCCACCTGGAGTTGGGTCGGGCCGGTTCTCGGCACCAGGAGTGTCGGTGTTCGCAGACTGAGGCGCTTGGGATGCCGCAATATCGGCCTTCGCCTGCGGAGTCTTCAGATATTCGAGAAGCTGCTTATAGCCCGCGTCATCGACCCCTTTCGCGACAGCGTCGGTCAGCTGAGTCGTAATCGTGGCGTCGTTTGCGCCGGCTGCGCGAAACGCAGCGACGATAGTTGGCTCCCATTGCTGTTCGATGGCCATCGCCGGTGTCGCCGCTGTGGGCACGGCTTGAGCTTGTGAGGTGCCCGTCGCCGGGCCCGCGGCCGGGTTCGGCACTGGCGATGCAGCGGGTGCTGGTGTGGGCGATGCGGCAGTATTGATCGCGTTCGTCACCGTCGCAGTGCGAATTACAGCTTCGACGTTCTGCGCTGCGAGCTTGTACAGCTGACCGAGATCGTTGGGGGCCATGGTGGCGAGCTGTGACAGCTGTGCCTGGTTGAACACGCCGAGCTGAGCGAAATCCTGCACCGTGGCCGTGCCCGCTGGATACGCAGTCGTAGCGCCGTACCGGCGAATACTCGCGTCGGCGTAGGCGAGGCCGTTCAAGTCAAGCGCCGAGGCGCCGGCCTTGACCGCTTCGACGAATCCCGACGGAGCGCCGCCTGATTCAGTGGCGACTGGCGTGTCATTGACATACTGGGT
>JAQGMX010000450.1 GCA_028292145.1 Variovorax sp. | reverse complement strand
GATTCCCACCAGAATGCCGCTGCCTGTGTCGTCGAAAACCCCGTCGAGCGTGACAAACACCGGCGCGACGACCACCGGTGTCGCGGTGACGGTGAACTCCAGGGCGTTGGTATTGGCGACGCCAGCCGCACCGCCAACATAGGCATAGATGCCGTGCAGCCCCTGATCGAGGGCGGGCGTGTAGGTCCAGTGGCCCGTGCCGTCGGCAAGCACCGTACCGATCTTGTCGGCCGGCGCGTCGGCGATGCCGTGACTGTCGTAAAGGTTGACGGTGGCCCCCGGTAAGGCGGTGCCCTTGAGCTGCGGCGAGGCGTCATCAGTCGATTCGCCGTATCCCACCGGGCCGGTGCTGATGCCCACGTTGTCCAGCACTTCGTCGAGCGTGACGAACGCCGGCGCGGCAATGACCGTGAACTTGACGGGAGCGCTGGCTTCGCTGGACAGACCCGTGCTGTCGGTGACAGTGACCGTGAAGGCGTGGCTGCCGTCGGTCAGCGCGGTCGTCGGGGTGAAGCTCCAGTTACCGGTAGCCGACGCCAGCGTCGTGCCGATCACGGCATCGTTGTCGCTGACGGTCACTGTCGTCCCGGCAGTCGCATGGCCGGAGAGGGTGGGCCTGGCGTCGTCGGTGACCGTGCCGTTGATGATCTCGCCTCGAACACCGACATCGTCGTACAGGCCGCTGATCTGCGCCACAGGAGGCGCGATGAGGCCGGCAGCTGGGGTGACGTTGGCCGACGCGCTGCCGGTGACGGTGCCGCTGGCGTCGGCGATGGTTGCCGTCGATTCGCCGGCGGGCCGGGCTGGCACGCTGACTTCGAGCTGGATGTTGCCGTTGGTGTCGGCCGGTGCTGTGTTGAGGGGAACGTCGGGCGCGTGGACGACGGCAGTGGCAGTGGCAGTGGCAGCGGATGTGGACGTGGATGTGGATGTGGATGTGGATGTAGCGGCTATGGTGGACGCCGAGGCGACGGAGGGGGTGGCGGAATTGGCGTTGGAGCCATGGTCGCGGCTGCTGACCGCGACAGCCGTCGCTGCACCCAGTCCGATCGCACCCAGCACCCAGGGAGAAAACGAGCCGGCTGCCGCAGGTGCGGCAAGAGATCCGCCCTGAGACGCAGACATGGTGTCTGTGCGAATGTCGGCCTGGGCCATCGTGACGGCGTCGTTGCCGCGGAGCGCGGCCGTGGACTCGCCGGCGTCCGCGCTCGCTGGCATGTGTTCGCCGGCTGCGTCATCCGCCAACTCTGCAAGGTCGTCCCCTTTGCGAGATGCCCGTCCTTTTCCCGCAGGCTTGCCAATGGCCTGGGTCGACGGCCCGGCAGGGATATCTGTTGCGTTGAAGGCATTCATGCCAGCGCGGATGTCAGATTGCTTGAAAGGAAGTTGTTGAGCCATTTGATTTTGATTTGTTGCAAAAGGAAGCTGGGCTGCGGAGGTCGGGATGTCTTGACGCAGGTGCCCAACGAAAATTTTGCGTTCGATGAACGAAGCGAAGCAAAAAAGCTCCGAGGCAGCGGGATTCGGGGAACGAAACGTCTTGTCCCTACACGATCTGTTTTGACGAAGCCGGTGCGCGACGCACTTTTGCAGCGTGGCGGCGGGAACATGGCTGTCAGCGCGTCGTGCCTTCGTCCGTCTCGGCACAATGGTCGCTCGCCACGGCCCGCACGCTACGCCCGAACGTCGGCGCCCTTCCGTCAATTCGCTTCATCCGCCATTGCCTGCCATGCCTGCCACGTCCCAGTCCGCCGCCGGTCGTCTCAAGATCGGGCTTTCCGCCTGCTTTCAGCACGCCGATCCCTCGCGCTCGCTGTTCACCAACAAGACCCTGCAATACGTCGAACAATCGATCGCGCACTGGCTGATGTCGGCCGGCGCGATGGTCGTGATGGTGCCCTGCCCGACCGGCGAAACCGCGCGCGGCGACACCAAGCTTTCGCACTACGCCGAATGGCTCGACGGCGTCGTGATGCACGGCGGCGCGGATGTCTGGCCGGGCAGCTACGGCGAAGTGCCGCTTCGGGAAGCCTGGGTTGGCGACCGCATCCGCGATTTGTACGACCTGGCGCTGGTCGAGGCGTTCGAACAGGCCGGCAAGCCGATCTTCGGCGTCTGCCGCGGGTTGCAGCTGATCAACGTGGCCTTCGGCGGAACCCTGTTCCAGGACATCGAGACCCAGCATCCGCACGCGCTGCGGCATCGCGATCCGGTCAGCTACGACCAGAATTTCCACGACATCGAGCTGGTCGAGGGCACGCGGCTGTCGCAGATGTACCCGGGCGTGGCGCATGCGCGGGTCAACAGCATCCATCACCAGGGCATCAAGGATCTGGCGCCGGGCTTCGAGATCGAGGCCTGGAGCTATCCGGACCGCGTGCCGGAAGCGATCCGTCGTGTCGGGAAGAGCGACGTGAAGGGCAGCCACCGCGGCTACATCGCTGCGACGCAGTGGCACCCGGAATTCCACCGCAAAGGCAGCACCGTCAGCACGGTCGACGACACGGCCATCCTGAACGACTTCCTCGGCGCGTGTTCGGCAGCCAGGATGCAGCCGGCGCGCCCGCCACGTCATATGCCGGGGCGCATCCGCGACCGCGCGGCGCGGATGTTGCGTCAGGCGCTTTTAAGGCGCTAAGCGGTCGCGAGCAGCATCTCCACCAGCGACTGCAGGCTCGCCTTCAGCCGCGCGGTGCCTGCTTCGTCGAGCGCCAGCGTGTCCTCGTCCATATAGAGCTTGCGGTTGATCTCGACCTGGATGCTGTGCCGATTCGCGGCCGGATCACCGTTGCGGCGTACCAGTTCCACGCCCTTGTACGGATGGTTGTAGTCGACGCTGTAGCCGAAAGCCCGCAGATGCGCGCAGATCTTCTGCGAAAGCGCCGGATCGGCGGTGGCGCCGTCGCGGTCGCCGATCACGAAATCGGCATGCGCCATGCCCGGAAAGTCCGTGGCATGGCTACCCGCGATCGCCGGCATGGAGTGGCAGTTGATATGGATGCTGTAGCCGTGACGTGCATGCGCGGCGTCGATGGCGCCGGCCACGGCCGCGTGGTACGGCGCCCAGCAGCGGTCGATGCGTTTCTGCACCTCCTCGACGCCGAGCAGCCGGTCGTAGATCGACAGGCCGTCGTCGGTGAGCTTCCAGATCAGCCCCTTGCCGAGACGCACCTTGGCCAGCATGCGCGGATCGGTCGAGAGCGGGCCGGTCCACGGGCCGTCGAGCAGCGCGGTGTCCAGCTCCGTGACGTCGCGGTTGGCATCCAGGTAGCTGCGCGGAAAATGCGCCTCCACCCAGGCCGCGCCGAGCGCGGGCGCGAAGTCGTAGAGCTTTTCGACATGCGTGTCTTCGGCGCGGCGCAACGACGCCATGTCGCAGGCCGGCCGGAAATCCGGCGGGTAGTAGGTTCCGCTGTGCGGCGAATCCAGCACCAGCGGCGTGCGGCCGGGAAGCGAAGTCACCAAAGGCGATTCGACCTCGCTGCCGGGTGCAACGTCGGCGCTATGGGTGTCGATGGGGTTCG
>JAQGMX010000319.1 GCA_028292145.1 Variovorax sp. | reverse complement strand
ATGGACGCCGGCGGCAAGCTGGTCACGCCCGGCCTGATCGATCTGCACGCGCATACCTACCCTTACGGCTCCGCCATCGGCATCCCCGCCGACGAACTGATCGCGCACCAGGGCACCACGACCGTCGTATCGGCCGGCGATGCCGGCGCCAACAACATCGCCGCATGGCGTCGGTTCATCGTGCCCGGCGGGCGGACGCGGCAATTCGCCTTCGTGCACATCGCCGTCGCCGGGCTGGCGGGATTCCCGGTGCCGGAGCTCTACAACATCGACTACGCGCAAGTCGACGCCACCGCCCGCGCCGTGGCCGAGAACGCCGACATCGTGCTCGGCGTGAAGGTACGGATGAGCGAGAACGTGATCGCCAAGCACGGCGCCGAGCCGCTGAAGCGCGCGATCCAGGCGTGCGAGGCATCGGGCGTGCCGGCGAAGGTGATGGTGCATATCGGCGGCGTGTCCGACCGCGCGCTGATGTCGCAGATCCTCGATCTGCTGCGTCCCGGCGACATCCTCACGCACGCCTATTCGGGCGCACCGAACATTGCCGGCGAGTTCACGAACATCGTGCAGGACGGCAAGCTGCTGCCCGCAGCGCTGGCGGCCAAGAAACGCGGCGTGGTCTTCGACGTGGGCCACGGCGGCGGCAGCTTCGACTACACCGTGGCGGAAGCCGCCATCTCGCAAGGCGCGCCGCCGGACACCATCTCGTCGGACGTGCATGTGTTCTCGGCCAACACGCCCGGCCAGCCCTATCTGCCGTGGGTGATGAGCAAGTTCCTGCACATGGGATATTCGCTGGCGGAGGTGGTGTCGATGGCCACGGAAGCGCCGGCCAGAGTGATCGCTCGCGTGCCGAAGCTCGGAACGCTGCAGATCGGCGCGCCGGCCGACCTGTCGATCCTGGATTTCGTCGAGGGGCCCGTGGCGTTCGTCGATACGCGGAACAACAAGCGCGAGGGGAAAGCGTTTCTGAAGCCGATTGCGACGATCACCGGCGGCGTAGCGAACGGCCGACCCTACCAGGCGCCCTTCTCGGTGCGGTGAGAATCAGCCTCAAAGCACCTGCATCAGCACCGACAAGGCTCCGGATCGAAAATCGTCACTCGATTTTTCAGCTCAAGAACGGATCCCCATGAGACTTCTCCACACCATGCTGCGCGTCGGCGACATGCAGCGCTCGGTCGATTTCTATACGAAGGTGCTCGGCATGCAGGTGCTGCGCACTTCCGAAAACCCCGAATACAAATACAGCCTGACATTCGTCGGCTACGAAAACAATCCGGCCCAAGCCGAGATCGAGCTCACCTACAACTGGGGCACCGACAGCTACGAACTCGGCACCGCATATGGCCACATCGCGCTCGGCATGCCCGATGTCTATGCGGCCTGCGAGAAGATCAAGGCGGCTGGCGGCAACGTATCGCGTGAGCCGGGCCCGGTGAAAGGCGGCACCACGGTGATTGCTTTCGTGACCGATCCGGATGGATACAAAATCGAATTGATCCAGCGGCCGGACGAGGCGGGCGGAAGCGGCTTGCGCTAGGAAATTCGCGCCTGCTCAAGCAAGCGCCGCTGCGTACGAACGCAGAAGACGCGTACGAAATTCATCGCCGCCGAAGCGCTTTCGAATGCTTTCTTTTGCGGCGTCGCCGATTTTTTTCCTGAGCGCTCGATCGTCCATCAGCGCAGCGATGGCCCCGAGCATTTCGGATTCCGAGGAATACAAATAGCCTGTAGCGCCATGTTCGATGATCTGTCGATGCTGCATGCAGTCGAGCGCCACACATGGCACCCCCGTCGCCATCGCCTGAATGAGCAGAAGCGGATAACCGCGCGTCCACGATGGCGCGATATAAATCCAGGCCTCGAAAAGTGCCTCGGCATGAAACAACAGGCTGTTGGCATCCAGCAATTCGATATTTGCCGCACGAAAACGCGCGCTTGCTTCGGCATTCACGTCGCCAAGCCATTTGAAGCTGATCGCGAATTCTTCGGCACCCAGAAAGACGGCGATTTGCGCCATGGTTTCCGCGGCCTTGCCGTCCGCATTGGCGGCGCCGCCGATCACGACCGGTTTCGTGGATTCGTGCCGCCGAGGCGTCAAATAGATATCGTTCACCGGGCTTTCGACGATGAACGTCTCCCGCCACGCGTCGAGCGAACTCGTTTCCGGCAAGAACGTCGCGATTGCAGAATTTCTCGATGGATTGATGAGAGAGCGACCCGCCCGCAGTGTGAGCCAACCCGCCAGGCGAAGGCTGGTGAGCGACCTCGATCCATGCGGGGAATACAGAACCGAAATTGCGAGCCCACTTGTTTTCAACGCGAGCGAACCGATGACGCAAGCCATCATTCCGTGAAGATGGAGGGTGCGCGGTTCACAACGCATCAGTTCAATAACGCAGGCGCGGTACAAATCTCTGTATTGACCGACCTTGTTCGTCCTGCTTTTCACGCGCACGGTCTTTGCGTATTTTCCCAACTGGCGAACGTTGTCTCTATTGACCGGATCATCGAGCACGACAACGGATTGTTGTTTGCCCCTGTCCGCCAACTCTCGGGTCGCGGGACTCAGAAAGCTCATCACCTCATCCGTCGCACCCGACACGAGGTGCAAAACGTTGTGCTGCGTGCTTTTGGCACCCCCGGTCATCGCGCACCGTCGCGAAGAAAGACGACTTTGATGGTTCTTAAAAGAATGTATGCGTCAAAAAATGCAGAACGACGCTCGACGTATTGCCGATCGAGAGCCACTCGTTCTTCATAAGAAGTGTTGTTTCGCCCGCTGACCTGCCAAAGCCCGGTCATGCCGGGTCTGACACTGATGTAATGCCACCTGTATGCACCGTATTTCGAAAGCTCCGGCATCGTGACGGGTCGTGGACCGACCAGATACATTTCGCCCCTCAACACGTTCACCAGTTGCGGCAATTCATCCAGGCTCGTGTTCCTGAGGAATTTGCCGATGGGCGTTATTCGCGGGTCGTTCGTCAGCTTCTGCTCTTTCTCCCACTCGGTCCTTGCCGCACTGTCATTTCGCAGAAGCTCGGCAAGGAGTCGATCTGCACCATTGCGCATCGAGCGAAATTTAAGGCACCTGAAAAATTTTCCGTCCCGCCCGACGCGATGGTGCGCAAAGATGACAGGACCGCCATCGGCAAGCCAGATCACGATCATGATTGCCAACATCAGCGGCGCCATGGTCACCAGCAAGCACAACGCAAGAAGCTGATTGACCTTCAGGGCGAAAGCCTCAAGAGCTTTCTTCGAAAGCGTTGCATTGCGCTTCTGCATGCGCGTCCGCGCAGAGATGAAAGCCGACACGGTCGTCATGATTTACTTTCAAAGAGTTTGAGGCTGCAGGCACCGGCCAACGTGACATTTGTCCGGTACCGCAGAGCTTGGATCAAAAACTCTTTGAACGTTGCTGACGTATGCAATTGTTATTAGTTTGGTGTCACAGGCCTTTTGGGTACTACTAAAGCACTCTATTTCAATTCTGCTGATCATCCGCCCTCGTACCACCGGTCTTTTCCCAGCATCACCCGGTGGTGTCCCTGCCCTGACGGCATCATCGGAAAACAGTTTTCCTGCGCCGAAACCTGGACGTCGAGAAAGAACGGACCGGCGTACGCCAAGCACTCGGCCAGCGCGTCGGCAAGCTCGGCGGGGTCAGACACCCGTCGCGCGCCCCACCCGAAAGCCTTCGCCAGCGCCACGAAATCTGGCAGCGCCTCGTTCCAGCTGTGGCTCAGGCGGTTGCCGTGGTTCAGCTCCTGCCATTGCCGCACCATGCCCATGTAGCCGTTGTTCGACAGCACCAGCTTGACTGGCGTGCGGTGCTGCATGGCCGTCGACAGTTCCTGGATGTTCATCAGCACCGACGCGTCTCCGCTGACGCAGACGGTGAGCGCGCCGGGATGCCCGATCTGGGCGCCGATCGCGGCAGGCAGGCCGTAACCCATCGTCCCGGCGCCGCCGGAGGTGAGCCAGCGGCGCGGACGCTCGAAGCGCAAATACTGCGCAGCCCACATCTGGTGCTGCCCGACGTCGGTCGAGACGATGGCATCGCGGCCTTCGAGCTGTTCCTGCAACGTCGTCATCAGTTGCTGCGGCAGGATGGCATCGCTGCGTGGCGGGAAATCGAGGCAGCGCTGTGCGCGCCAATGGTCGATGCGCTGCCACCAGGGCGCCAGGCGTTCTGGTGCGAGGCCTTCGATTTCCGGCATTTCCAGCAGCGCATCGAGCACCGCGCCGCAGTCGCCGACCATCGGCACGTCGACCTTCACGACCTTGTTGATGCTTCCCGGATCGATGTCGATGTGGATCTTGCGCGCGTACGGACAGAATTCGTCGAGCTTGCCCGTCACGCGGTCGTCGAAGCGTGCGCCGACGCAAACCACCAGATCGGCCTCGTGCATCGCGAGATTGGCTTCGAGCATCCCGTGCATGCCAAGCATGCCGAGAAACCGCGGATCGGACGCCGGAAAGGCGCCGAGTCCCATCAGCGTCAGCGTGCAAGGCGCGTCGAGTTGCCGAACCAGCCGGGTGAATGCGGCGCAGGCGTCCGGCCCGGCGTTGATCAGGCCACCGCCGCCGTACAGCACCGGGCGGCGCGCGGTCGAAAGCAGGTCGGCGGCGCGCTGGAGCATGCCGCGCGGCGGCAGCTTCGCCGGGGCGACGGACGTGTTCCGGCGGCTCGTCTCCTCAGGAAATGCGGATGCAGGAGATGTGCCGCGGCCCAGCGGCGTCAGCTGGACGTCTTTCGGCACGTCCAGCAGCACGGGACCCGGCCGGCCGGACGCTGCGATGTCCAGCGCGCGGCGCACGAGCGCCGGGATGTCGTCGGCCAAGCGCACCTGCCGGTTCCATTTCGTCACCGGGCGCGACATGCCGAGCGCGTCGCTTTCCTGGAAAGCATTGGTGCCGATCACCGCCGTCGCGACCTGCCCGCTGATGCACAGCACAGGGATCGAATCGCTGATCGCGTCCAGCAGTCCGGTGATCGTGTTGCCGACGCCCGGCCCCGAAGTCACCAGCACCACGCCGACGCGACCGGTGCTGCGCGCGTAGCCCTCGGCCGCGTGGACGGCGGCCTGCTCGTGGCGCACGAGGATGTGGCGCAGGCGCGGTTCGCCGTGCAAGGCGTCGTAGAGCGGCAATGCGGCCCCGCCGGGGTAACCGAAGATCGTGTCAATACCGCATTCGACCAGTGTGTCTAGAAGTGCCTCGGCACCGTTGCGCTGGCGGGGTGCTCGGAGGACGATGTCGGCGGGAAGCGCTTGCGAAGTCTGAAGTGATTGCATGCGTTGATTCTTGGGTCTTTCGCTCAGAAAGTGCTTCATTTTTTGGATCAGAATCGTGGTTCTCATGAAAACCAATCGCCAAAAACAACAATCAGACGAAGAATCTTTTGACAAGACAGATATGGCCATCCTGCGTGCGCTGCGGCAAGACTCGCGGCGTACGTTGCAGGACATCGGCAGCGAGGTCGGGCTTTCGGCGACGAGCTGCTGGAGCCGCATCAAGAAACTGGAGGCGCACGGCGTCATCAAGCGCTATACAGTCGATCTCGATGCCGACAAGCTCGGCTATCACGACTCGGTGATCGTGCAGGTCACGCTGGAGAGTCACAACGACGAGACGCTGTATGAATTCGGTCGCGCGCTGGCGACCATTCCGGAGATCCAGGAGGCGTATCTGGTCTCAGGCGACTACGACTACTACATCCGCATCGCCGTGCGGGACACGCGCGACTACGAGCGGCTGCTGCGCGAGAAGCTCTACAAGATTCCCGGCATCCGCCACAGCCAGTCGCACTTCGTGCTGCGGGTGCTGAAGGAAAGCAGCATTCCGCTGGGCTGAATCCGGGCGCTCAGCAGCCCAACAGATCGGCCAGCGCACAGATATCGCGCGCATGCAGCGTATTGCCGGGTTGCGGCGACACATCCTTCAGCAACCGGCGGCCGCGCTCGTAAGGACGCTCTATATATGCAGTCTGCAGGCCGCACGCCCGCGCGGCAGCCAGATCGTCTTCGTGCGCCGCGGCGAGCATCACCTGTTCGGCAGGCACGTCGAACACCGCCGCCACGCCGAGATAGGTGCGCGGATCGGGCTTGTACGCCTTGAACACTTCGGCCGACAGGATGCAGTCCCAGGGCAATCCAGCGTTCTTCGCCATGTCGGTGAGCAGGCCGATGTTGCCGTTCGACAGCGTGCAGATCGTGTACTTCGTCTTCAGCCGGGTCAGCCCCTCGACCGCGTCCGGCCACGCCGGCAACCGGTGCCAGGCCTTGTTGAGTTCGCGTTTGGCAGGCGCATCCAGATGGATGACGCCGAAATCTCGCAGCACCTGGTCGAGGATGCGCAGATGTAGCTCGTCGATCAGCACGAAGGCGCCCTCGCCTTTCGGCGCTGCTGATGTTTTTGCCATCTTCGCCATCACATCGCGCATCGCCGGCTGGTAGCCGGCGCGCCATGCGAGCGCAAACGCGCCGCCGTCGACGCCCGGCAGCCGCCGCTCGACTTCGGCAGCAATGCCCGAGTGCCAGTCGACAACCGTGCCGAAAACGTCGAAGGCGATGACTTTCAGAGTGCTGGTGTCCAGCGGTCCGGGCATCGGGTCAGCGCGCCAGTTGCGTGGCTTCGCGCGCCAGCTGCGTGATGCGCGCCCAGTCGCCGGCCTGGATGGCATCGGTCGGAACGATCCACGATCCGCCGACGCAAGCGACGTTCGACAACGCCAGGAAATCCGCTGCGTTGGCCAGACTGATGCCGCCGGTCGGGCAAAAACGCACGTCGCCGAACGGTCCTTGCCACGCCTTCAACATCGCCAGACCGCCGGCCTGCACGGCGGGGAAAAACTTGAGTTCGGTGTAGCCGTCTTCCTGCGCCATCATGATTTCGCTGCCGGTTGCGACGCCGGGAAGCAGCGGCAAACCGAGCTCGCGGCAGGCGTTGCCGACCGCGCTCGTATAGCCCGGGCTGACGCCGAATTTCGCGCCTGCACTCAAGGACGCCTTCGCATCGGCCACCGTGCGGATCGTGCCCGCGCCAGCGACGGCCTCGGGCACCTCGCGAGCGATCGCCTCCATGCAGGCCAGCGCTTGCGGCGTGCGCAGCGTGACTTCAAGCATGCGGATGCCGCCGGCGACCAGTGCGCGCGCGAGCGGCACGGCATGGGCAACGTCGTGCAGCACGATCACCGGGATTACCGGCGCGTCGCGCATCACGTCGAGGGAGGTCAGTTTCGAGTCGTTCACAGCCATGAGCAGGCTCCTTCTTCGGCGGTTAGCGCGTTTCGGCGCATGCCGGCGAACAGTTCACGGCCCAGGCCGTGGCCGTCGGCCGTGCGTTGGTCTTCGGGCATCGTCGCGGTTTCGCGCGCGGCCCATTCGTCGTCCGGGATCAACACGGCGAGTGTGCCGGCGACCGAGTCGAGGCGTATCAGGTCGCCGTCGCGCACCTTCGCCAGCGGTCCGCCGGCCGCCGCTTCGGGCGACACGTGAATCGCGGCGGGCACCTTGCCCGAAGCGCCGCTCATGCGTCCGTCGGTCACCAGCGCCACGCGGAAACCCTTGCCCTGCAGCACCGACAGCGGCGGCGTGAGCTTGTGCAGTTCGGGCATGCCGTTGGCCTGCGGACCCTGCCAGCGCACCACGCAGATCACGTCGCGGTCGAGTTCGCCGGCGGTGAAGGCTTTCTGCAACGCGGCCTGCGAGTCGAACACCCGCGCGGGCGCTTCGATCACATGCCGGTCGTCGGGCACCGAAGACACCTTGATCACGCTGCGACCCAGGTTGCCGCTGAGCAGCTTGAGGCCGCCGCTGGCGCTGAAGGGCGACGACACCGGCCGCGCCACGGCGTCGTCCTTCGACGGCGCCGCGACGTTCCAGCGCAGCACATGTTCGGCCGACGCATCGCCGTCGAGCACCGGAATGCGCGCGAATTCGCG
>JAQGMX010000424.1 GCA_028292145.1 Variovorax sp. | reverse complement strand
GCAGGCGGCGGGCCAGGCGGCCGGTGAACCAGGATCCGATAGGTGCGGCTCCCGTCATCAGAGGCAAGATCCCATTCTTCTGTTTCGGGAAGAGCGAATCGGGCGGCAGGCAGCGCGGTTGGCGCGTTGGTGCCGTTCGCTGCAGGCGCCGAAACAGCAGCGATGGGCCCGAGCATCGCACCGACCAGGATGATTGACCGTGAAAGGTTATGCAGCATATTGAGGGGAGATGGGCGGCAGCAGGATGGCACGCGGGCCTGCCAAGGCACCGCGTTCCACGCCAGACCGCCTGTCAGAAAGTATGTTTCAGATTGACCGAAACTCTGCGCGGCTCGCCATAAGGGGAATAGTTCAGCGAGTACAAGCTGCGGTAGCTGCGATCAGTCAGATTGCTGACCGCCACGAGCACCTGTGTCTTCGGCGAGATCTGGTACTTAGCGCTTAGCCCGAGCAGGACCACGGCACCTTGGCGGATCGTCCAGGCGCTGGCTCCCGTGCCGCCGCTGCGACGAATCTTGCTCGTCGCTGCCACATTGCCACCGACCGACCAGCCTGTATCGGCGAGCCTGTAGCTGCCGGAAAAGCGCAGGTTATGTTGCGGCAGCTCGGTCGCATAGCGCTGGCCCTGCTGAGCGCCGGCTTTGTATTCGGCGTTCATGTAGGTGTAGCCGGCAGCCAGGTTGAGACTTCTGCCCACCTGTCCATTGACCCCCAAGTCCAGACCCTGACTCACCACTTTCCCGGCAGCCGTGTAGCAGGTACCGCCGCAGGCATTGCCGGGATTGACCGGGATCGAGTCGTCGCGGTCTGCCAGGTTCGATTGATCCAGCCGGAACACAGCCGCGGATACGTTGAGTCGACGGTCAAGCAACTCCCCTTTGATGCCGGCCTCGTAATTCGCGCCGACCACGGGGTCCAGCACGTTGCCATCGATGCTTCGTTGTGACTGCGGATTGAAGATGTCCGAATAGCTGAGGTAGGCCGAATACTGTGCGTTGAGGTCATACACCAGACCCGCATACGGTGTGACTTCGCCGTTGGCCTTCGGTGCCACCCGGCCGGTGATCGCATTCTCCACTTCGTAGTTGCTGACCCGTGCGCCGGTGATGAGCTTCAGCGAGTCCGTCAGGTTCCAGCGTGCGACCGTGTACAGACCGAGGTTCGTTGTTTTCGATTCGGTGCGGGTGGCTGCAACATCGGCCACAGGACCCAGTGAGGCCGGGTCGAAGTTGTAGACGTTGATCGGGATCGCCCTGGACGCATAACCCGTGCCGATGCTTTCATCCTCGTAGGTTGCTCCGTTCATGCCCAGGACCAGCTCGTGCTTGCGGCCGAGCAAACTGAAGGGGCCGGAGGCATACACATCCAGGGTGTCGGCGCGTAGGACGGCTGCGTTGCTTCGCGAACGGCTGGCAATCGACAGGCCGTTGCCGGTGTTCACGTTCAAACTGCCGGTGAGGCTGTTGAAGTTCGCGATGTCATTGAGCGATCTTTGGTGGGAGTAGTTGACCTTGAGATCCCAGTCGCCAGCCAGCCGCTGCGTCAAGCCAAGGGTGTAGATCGTGTAATCCCGAGCCAGACGGTAGTTGCTATCGCCCCAGAAGGAAGAACGCGGCAGGTTCGCATCGCTGCCATTGGACGCGAAGGGAACGCCGAAGTGGTTGAGGCTGGTGTCCTTCTGATGCTGCACGCTGGCGCTCAGCATGGTGCTCGGGCTCAGGTCCGCTTCGACGACGCCGTAGATCGCGCTTCGGTCGCGAAAGATGTAATCCGTGAACGAATCGCTGCGGTCGTCCAGCGCAACGACGCGCCCCCGGATGCGACCGGACTCCACCAGCGGACCGGAGACATCAGCCACGAGGCGACGCGCATTCCATGACCCCAGCTGTACCTCGGCCTGCGCCTGAAAGGTTTCGGTGGGGCGCTTGCGCACCAGGTTGACTGTGCCTCCCGGGCTGCCGGCGCCGGCGAGCAAGCCGGCTGCGCCCTGCAGCACCTCCACCCTGTCCAGGAATGCGTTGTCGAACTTCGGGGAACGGTTGCCGCTGTTGAGACCGGCGGGCGCCGCCATCCCGTCCACCTGGGCCTGGAGATTGAAACCACGGCTGTAGTAGGTAGCCCCAGCGCTTCCCTGCTCCTGCGAAAAGACGCCGCTCACAGACTTCAGTGCATCGTCGAGCGATATCAGCCCGGCGTCGTCCATCTGCTGGCGTGTGATGGTCGTGATCGTCTGAGGCGTCTCGCGCGGGGAAAGGTCCAGCTTGGTCGCGGTACTGGTGAATCTCGCTTGATAGGAGCCTGTGCCCTCGCTGGTCCCTTCACGAGACCTTTCACTGGTGACGGTGACGGACGGCAAAGTCGCGCCGCCTGTTGGAGTCGTCTCTGGCGCAAAAGCGGGCGCCGGCCTGACCGCAGCGGCGCGCAACCCAAAGCTGCCATCGCTCTGCCGGACCGCCTCCAGGCCCGTGTCCCCGAGCAGGGTCACCAGGCCGGCTTGCGTCGTATACGTACCTTTCAGTCCGGGGCTGGTCTTCCCTTCGGCAGCGTGACCCGCGCCGACGAGAAACACGCCCGCCTCTCGGGAAAAACGAGTCAGCACGCTGCTGAGCGGACCGGACGGAATGTCATAGCTGCGCGCTGCCTGTTCAGCGGTTGGGGCGGTCTGTGCCAGCGCGGCGGGAGACCCGCTGATCAGGCCGACGGATCCTCCGAGGAGCAGGAGATGAAGCGCGACCGTCACCGGGCGAGGAACAGGCGGATGCACGGCTGCGCCCTGGGGGGCGGCGCGCTTGAAGCGACGTCGAGACATGAATGGCAATCCTCTGGAAAGTGAAGCGGGGTCAATGAGCGAAGACCCCTCGACACGTGATCCGATGGGCTGCCTTGGGCGAGACCGGCGGCTTGGATGCGCGGTGCCGGCGCCTTGGTGGCGGGTTCAACAGTGCTGGATGTCTTCTCTTGACTAAAACCAACGAGAGGACGAAACCCGGAACCAGTTTCTGAAAATTCTTTAACGTGCGGATCTCAGCGCTTGGCTTCGATGCTGGTCCACCAAGGCAGCGGCTGCTCGATGCGGATCGGCAACGCCGAAGCCAGCATGCGCAGCACCCGCTCGGGCTCGTGGACAGGGAAACTTCCATACACGGTGAGATCGGCCACCTCGTCGGCCACGCCGAGATGGCCACGGCGGTAGCGCCGCAACTCATCGACAACCCGACGCAGCGAGATGCTGTCGGCAACCAGTGCGCCCTGGGTCCAGGCTTCGCGTGCCGGGTCGGCGGTTTCGGGGGCCAGAATTTCAGCGGCGTTGAAATTCGCTTGCAGGCCCTCCGCCAGGACGCGGGTCGCACCGCCAGCGGCTGCGCGTATCGCGACGGCACCCTCGTACACGGCGAGCAGGGTTCGATCCGCGTCGAGGCGCACGTTGAACCGCGTGCCCAGCGCCTGCATGCGCCCGTGCGCGGTCTGCACGAAGAATGGCCGTGAAGCATCCGCTGCGGTGGCAATGAACACCTCGCCCTCGACGAGAGCAACGATTCGTTCGCTGGCCTTGATGGAGACGTTCACGGCACTGGCTGTATTGAGCCAGACGCGAGAGCCATCGGCCAAAGCGATCTCGCGCTGCTCGCCGATGGCGGTGCGGTGATCTGCACCCCAGGCCATCACGCTGGCAGGCAGCAGCGCCTGACGCCAGCCCATCCATCCCAGGGACACGCCGCCCGCCACGGCAACGATACCCGCAAGCACGCGCCGACGCGTGTGGAGGCATGCGGTGGCGACGCTCAGCGTATCCGCCGCAACGCGCGCGTCCGTCCGACCACGCAGAGGCTCGAAGTCGCGGCCGATCCCCTCGACGTAGCGCCAGGCGGCTTGGTGTGTGGGGTTGGAACCCAGCCAAGCTTGCCAGCGTGCCCGGTCCTGCGCGGGGGCCTTCCCATCGCGCAACAAGGCATACCAGTGTGCGGCCTGCGCCAGAACGGCGTGCGAAGGCCGTGGGGCGTTGTCGACGGCGGCGTTCGTCATGGGTAGTGGACCGCGGGCCGTCTCAGGACGTTGCTGTGCGGCGCAGTTCAACGACCGTGTCGCTTGCTCGCAGCGACAGACAACCCAGCATCGCCTGGGCGACGTACTTGCGCACCATGCGACCCGAGACGCCGAGTTCGACGCCAACTTCGTCGTCCGTCATCTCGCAGACAACAGCCAGGGTGAACGCCCGTGCGGCCTTGGGCGAGATCGCCTGCAGCATGACCGCGATCTCTTCCAGTGCCTCAAGGACCATCGCCTGCCGCTCGGCAGATGGAAACAGCGCTTCAGGGGTTATCGCCAGTGTGTCGAGCCACGCACGTTCGATCTCCTGGCGACGCCACAGGTTGACGCAAAGATTCTTGGCCGCGGTACGCAGGTAGGCACGCGCTTCGGGCACGCTGCCGAAGCGTGGCTGGCTGCGCGCTCCGATCAGCCGCAAAAAGGTGTCATGCGCGAGATCCGCCGCGTCGGACGCGTTGCCCAAACGGCAATAGAGCCAACTTCGCAACCAGCCGTGGTGGTCGCAATACAAGGTCTCCATCGAAGGAGGGGAAGCATAGGCAGATGCGCTCACGTCCGGTTGCCATTCTGCCGAAATCGAAACCCGGCTGTCGAATGTTAAATGCTGGTAATGAAAACTATTCGTATTGTCGCATCGTTTCGACGCACTTATTGACATGGGAAAAAGCGCCGGTTCAGAACTTGTACTGCATGCCCACGGTGATTCGGCGCGAGGTGCCGGGCATCACCCACATGCGGTTGTAGGCGCTGGGGTAGTAGGTCTTGTCGAACAGGTTGTCCACGTCCAGCGACAGCCGCGTATGTGAATCCACGTTCCAGTAGGCCGTGAGCTTCGCGACCGTGTAGGCCGGCAAGTGCACCGTCGTGTCCATGTCTGCGTCGCGCTTTCCGACGTGCGTAAAACCTCCACCCAGGCCGATCAGCCCGCCGCGCGCAAGCAGCATTTCATGCGTCACGAATGCACTGACGCTGTTGCGCGCGAACTGCGTAATGGTTCGGTCTGTGTCGAGATAGGTGTAGCTCAGGGCGCCGCGCCAGCCCGGCGCGATACGGCCCGCGACCTCGACTTCGATACCGCGATTGCGCACGCGGCCGGGAACTTCGACGAGGTACGGCTCGTTCTCTTCGTCGGGCACGGCCGTGTGGCGCTTTCGGATGTCGAACAGCGCTACGGTGGCACCAAGCTGCTGGTCGACGCGCTGCCACTTCATGCCGGTCTCGTAGGCCACGCCGCGCTCGGGCGGAATGGCCGCACCGGACACGGTGGTCTGGGCCTGTGCGCGGAAACTCTCGCCGGCACTCGCATAGAACGATGTCCGCGGCGTGGCAAGCCAGGTGAGTCCGATCCGCGGCGAAGTGGCATCGGGCGTCTGCCGCGTGATCGGCATGCCGTCGAGCGCACGTTCGGTGATGGCGCCGCGATAGCGGTCGTGGCGCACGCCGAGCAGCAGCTTCCATTGCGGCGTGAGACTGATCTGGTCCTGGACATACAGGGCAGCCGTGCGGTCGCTGACGTAGCGGTCGATCGCGGCGACCGACAGCGGCACGGAAGGTACGCCGCCGTACACCGGGTGGTAGATGTCGATGCCGTACGCGAAGCGCGTTCCGCCCGGGTGCGTCAGCATGGTCTGGTCGAGCGTGAAACGGTCCAGCTCCGCGCCGACCAGCAGCGTGTGTTCGACAGACCCGGTCCTGAAGCGACCCGTCACGTCGACCTGCAGCGTCGTCTCGTTGGAGAAGAAATTGCGATCGACCTGGCGTCGGCACGCGCGGCCCAGGTTCTCGACTGAGGCACCACACGCGCCGCCCGGGAACGGAAAGGCTTCGCTTTCCAGTCCTTCCATGGTGTTTCGTTTGTATTGAAGCCCGGTGCGCAGGCTCCAGTCAGGCGAGAACGCATGGTCGAGGAAGAACTGGTGCGCCTGGTTCTGCATCGTGATGTCGCCGTCGCCGGGCTCGCCGAAGAAGCGGGTGATTGGGACCGCACCCAACTGCCGGTTGACCGTTATAACGCCACGGTCCAGCGGCGCGCGCTGCCGCAGGAACTCGCCGTCGTAGCGCAGCTGCGTGTCGGGCGTGAGCTTCCAGGTGAAAGACGGCGCGAACAGCTCGCGGCGAACGCGCACGAAGTCGCGGAAGCTGTTCTGGTCTTCGACCGACACGTTCAGCCGATACGCCATCGTCGCCGGCCGCTCGGGCGTGCCGTCGAGCGGTCCGGTCGTGTCGAGAGCGGCACGCGTCGAGCCGTAGCTGCCGTAGTAGGCCTCGACCGAATGCGCAGCGCGCCACAGCGGTTGCTTGGTGATGAGGTTCAAGGTGCCGCCAGGCTCGCTGTTGCCGTAAAGCGCGCCCATGGTGCCCTTCAGAAACTCGAAGCGCTCGACGTTGGCCGTGTCGCGCGGCGCGTTGAAACCCCGGTTGCTCTGCATGCCGTTGCGCAGAAGGCTCATGCCCGAGTCTTCATGACCGACGAAGCCGCGCATGGCCACGTTGTCCCACATGCCGCCGAAACTGTTCTGGCGCGACACGCCGGCCACGTAATCGAGCACGTCGTCGAGCCGCTGCGCGCCAAGATCGTCGATCAGCTGGCGGGCGACCACACGCACAGCCTGCGGGACTTCCAACAGCGGCGTGTCGGTCCTCGTGGCGCCGTCCGCTTCCTGGGCGTCGTACTGCCCGGATTGTTGGCGTCCGACGACTTGCACCTCGCTCAGCGCCGGCACAGCGTTCTCTTCGGACTGCGCCGAATCGAGCGCCAGCCATGCGGCCATGCAAGCGACGGCGAGAGAGGAGCGGCGGCGCGTCCTTGCGGTGCGGGAAATCAGGGAAAGACGGTTCATTTTTTCCTCCGGAGTTTTTGTTCTTCGTTCGATGCACACGACGCATCCGATTGCGTCAGGACCGCCGTGATCTGCGCCCACGCTGGCCAGAGGTACCAGCACGGCACCCGTCGATGCGCCAGCCAACACGCCCAGGAGAGACGCTTCTGCCAGTGCAGAGCGCAGCAGCGACTGCAGGACGACGCCAGACACCGCCAGCCCCGCCCCGCAGCAGGCCGCCACGATGGCGCGTGCCAACCGGTAGTTCAAGACGATACTGGTGTCGAGAAGCTCGACCGCGTAATCGGCGCCGAGCTTCAACACGGCTTCGGCAATCTGTTCCATGCCATTGACCATGCGGATCAAGCCCTGCAGCGCTTGGGCATCGGAGCCATCCTCCCAATGCTCACGACCGACGCCGGCACCTTGTCGAACGCAGGACCTGCCCGTAGTTCTTTAGTTTGCGGGGAAAGTCCGTGGCGCTGGCGGAAGCAGGGGTCGCGATTACGACGGCGACTGCAAGTGCGGCAACAACATTGCGTTGACTGACCATCTTCGGGTTCGCTCCATGACGAGCCCTTGCGATGCAGGAAGCGATAAGCGGCTGTCGTCTAGGTGTAAGTGAACGAGGACGGACATGGACATGCACCCGATCCTTCAGGAACCGGGAAGCCGCTCACTCCTCGGACACCCCGCCGGCAATGAATTGGTGTTGCGCTGGCAGGTTTCCTGACTGGCACTTCATCGCTGGCTCTCGACCTTCCCGGACGTCTCGTCCAGTGGTTTTCCGAAAGCTTGCTCAATGCCTACAGTTGCGGGGGCAGTTCCATTTCTGGATTCCCTAGTGCTGGCGACGTGATTCTCACGTTCGTCGCACTTCCTCATGGAACCAATGCGCCGCTAAATGTAGATGATTCAGGTCCGTGTCTGCTCTCTGCAGAGTCTGCGCGCTCTTGCACCTTACAGGGCAACGCATGTGAGCGCCCCATAACGCAAGCACTCTTGCAAAGCGAGCTCAAAGATGACGTCGTTCAACCGACGCCTGCCGATTGGCTTGCGACAGCACACGCAAGGGTTATCGTGACTCGATCCACATTCTTCAAGTCACAAAAGCAAAAGCCCGCTATCTATTCGATAGCAGGCTTCTGATTGCTGACGCGATTTTGAGTGGTAGGCCGTGAGTGGCTTGAACACTCGACCAACGGATTATGAGTCCGGCCGGACCGGCGTCTATCAATGTCTATCGATGTCTATAGAATTGGCATAAGACGTTGATTTTCTTCGGTTTCTTTCCCGCATGGGCGTTTGCGGTGTCGATCATTGTCTATCTAAATCATGCTCAGCTGGCTACACAGTGGCTACATAACGAGCTTTCAGAGGATGCCATGGCCCGCCCACCGAAGAATCAAGTTCCCGACACAACGCGAGCCATCGAGCTAACAAGTGGCGCGATTGACCGCCTCGTCTGCCCTGCCGGAAAGTCGCAGGCATTCCTCCGAGACAGCAAAGCCCCTGGCCTACGCGTGCGAGTGACTGCAGGAGGAGCAAAGTCCTTTGTCTTCGAGGCGAAGCTGAACCGGCAGACGATCCGTCGCACCATTGGCGACGTGCGCTCCTGGAAAATCGATGACGCTCGCGCATCGGCCAATACCATGCGCGTGACGCTTGACCGTGGCGATGATCCGCGCGAGTTGCAACGCCAGCAGGATGCCCACCGGGAGGAAGGCAAGGCACAGACGAGGCGCGCTGAGGTGCTCACGGGCGAAGCATGGGCGGTCTACCTCGCCGCCCGTAAAGACTCTTGGGGAAATCGCCACTACGCAGACCATCTGGCACTCTCAAAGGAAGGCGGCAAGCCTGCGACACGTGGCACGAAGGGCACAGGCAAAACTATTGCCGGACCTCTCTACCCTCTCCTTAGTCGTCGGCTTGTCGACCTGACGCCGCAGGTAGTCGAAGCCTGGGCCGCAGAGCAAGGCAAGGAGCGCCCTACCTATGGCCGGCTCGCTTGGCGCTGCTTGAAGGCGTTTCTGAGCTGGTGCGCGGAGGAACAAGAGTACAGGCACGCCGTACCCGTCAACGCAGCGAAGACCCGACGCAGCCGAGATGCTTTTGGGAAAGCCGGGAAGAAAACGGACGTGCTCCTTAAAGAACAGCTTCCCGCATGGTTTATGGCGGTCCAGCAATTGCCTAGCGCGACAGTCTCGGCTTACTTGCAGGTGCTGCTACTGATTGGCTCCAGGCGCGGCGAGTTGCTCGCGCTCAAGTGGGCGGACCTAAATCTGCAATGGCGCGGCATGACCATCCGCGACAAGGTAGAGGGTGACCGACAAATCCCGCTCACGCCGTATGTGTGGCATCTCATATCGGCCCTGCCACGGAAAAATGCCTATGTCTTTGCAAGCCCAGTGAAAGAGAAGACCGCGATATACGACCCGAATCCGAGCATGTCCGCTGCATGCACTGCCGCAGGTATTGCAGGCCTGACGATCCACGGCTTACGACGCTCCTTCAAGAGCCTGACGGAGTGGCTGGAGATCCCGGCAGGGGTGGTGGCGCAGATCATGGGCCACAAACCCAGCGCCACCGCCGAGAAGCACTACACGGTGCGCCCACTCGACTTGGTGCGCATCCACCACGAAAAGATCGAAGCCTGGATGATCGAGCACGCTGGGATCAAGTTCGACCGCACGAAACACGACAGCGCGCGCCTCGCTCTGGTCGCCTGAGAATCTCTAAAGTAGAGAGAAATAGAGACCGATAGGAGTTTTGTCACTCCCTAAAGAGAGCGAAACCAGCACCAGCCGGGGCCGTTGCTACAGCTACAGTTGCTACTCTTGCTACACACGCCGTTGTCTTGCGAAAAGGCGCTTGTCGTTCGCCATGGCCTCAACGCTCTGCGTCCCGGCTGGTAAACGTCGCACACGCAGCTACAAACAGTCGTGCCTCGATGGCGTCAGCATGTCTGCTGGCATTCTTGCTCAGCAATGGTTGTTCAAGTCCCGCCCATTCCGATGCGCTTGGCGCTTCCTCACGGCCTCTGCCGATGAGCGCGAACGACAACTTTTCCCGTTCGTGGAGAGTGAATCCGGTGATGCGCGGAAGCAACCTATCGGCAAAATTTGCAGCTCGCGGCGTCAGCTGGCACGCTTGAACCAAGAGATTGGTAAACGACAGGGGCGTCATTGATGGCAAGGGGTTCATGCCCACGTTCCGGCAATCGACGTGCCTAATGTCCCCTGACTAAGCACCTTTGCGACGGGTTGTGCTCAGCTGCAACATGGGAGGTTGCACCCGCACGCAGTTCGTGGACCGCCAACAGCAGGCAGAACCGATAAGGCGCTGCAGCCCGTGGCAGCAGTCCACCGGGCCACGCACTGAACAAAGGCAAGGCCACCGCGTCTCGAAATGGGTGGAAGGGGGCACCGAGAGACGCTGCGGGAGATCGCCCGCATGCTGAGCGAGCAACGCCAAGAGCATGAACGCATCTAGCAGCAGGGGCCTCCACCTCGCACCTGCCGGCTGTAAATCTTCATGCAGGCGAGATGACCGTTAGCCTTCCAGCGGCTTCGTCGATGAGCTGAGCAGTCAGCCGCGCTGCAATCTTCAACCGCCGGTAGCCACGCTCGTCCAACTCTGGACGGGGCTCGAAGCTGAAGCAACAAAGCGTGCCGTAGAGCGATCCATCCTGCAAAAGGACTGGTGCGGCCA